>JBBRGM010000145.1:0-9564 GCA_038240725.1 Burkholderiales bacterium
ATGTGATCGTCGCCGGTCAGCGCATCGCTGACCGGGTTGTCTTTGCCTCGGATTTATCTCTGCTGAAGTACTGCCTCGATTGCTCGAGCCAATTCGTGACCGCAGAAGCTGCGGATTTGCGATCCGATCTATCATCCATTCTTGATCAGGATCTCCTGCGCGGTGCGCGCGGCGAGCTTCAATCACCTGTGCGACGTCGGGAGAGTCTGCTATGAGATGGATATGGTGCGTTGTGTTCGGCTTGTTGACCGCCAGCGGCGCGTGGGCCACAGGCGGCACGGTGGTTGAACTCACCGCACGGGGCAGCTTCGAGGACGTCAAGCAGACGCTGGTGCTGGCGATCGAGAATCGCGGGCTCGTGGTGAACCATCAATCCAACGTTGGCGACATGCTGGCGCGGACGGGAAAGGATCTCGGCGCGGAAAAGCAGATCTATGCGCGCGCGGAGGTGCTCGAGTTCTGCAGCGCGACGCTATCGCGCAAGGTGATGGAAGCGGATCATCGGCTGCTGGCGCTCTGCCCGTATGGAATCGGAATCTATGTCTTGCCGGGGGATGTAGAGCGGGTACATCTCGTTTACCGCAGGCCCAGCGTAGGGGCCGCATCGCCTGCATCGGAGGCGCTGTTGAAGGTGGACCAGCTCCTGCACGAGATCGTGCAGGAGGCAGTTCAGTAAGTCGCGCGGCAGCTTAGCGGTCGGGCTGCGGCGTCATGCGCAGGTAGGGCTTGAGTGCTTTGAAGCCCTTCGGAAACTTCTGCTTGATGATTTCCGGATCCTGCAATGACGGCACGATCACGACGTCGTCGCCTTGCTTCCAATTTACCGGCGTGGCGACGCTGTACTTGTCGGTGAGCTGAAGAGAATCCAGCACTCGCAGGATTTCATCGAAGTTGCGTCCGGTGCTCGCGGGATAGGTGATCGTCAGCCGAACCTTTTTCTTCGGGTCGATGAGAAACACGGAACGCACGGTAGTGCTGTCGCTGGCATTCGGATGAATCATGTCGTACAGCGTAGATACCTTGCGGTCGGCATCCGCCAGAAGCGGGAAATTGACCGTAGTGTTCTGCGTCTCGTTGATGTCGTTGATCCAGCCCTTGTGCGACTCCACCGCATCGACGGACAGCGCGATCACCTTTGCGTTGCGCTTGGCGAATTCGGATTTCAGCTTGGCGGTGTAGCCGAGCTCGGTGGTGCAAACCGGGGTGTAGTCTTTCGGATGCGAAAACAGAACGACCCAGCTGTCTCCAGCCCATTCGTAGAAATTGATGGGGCCTTCGCTCGAGTCCTGCGTGAAGTCGGGGGCGACGTCGCCCAGACGCAAAGCCATAGGAGTCTCCTTACTGTAATAGCCCGGTCAACTGAGTGCTGGCGGGATTGCCCATAGTTTAGCGCCATGCTGCATTATTCAAGCGCATCTCTCATCATATAGATAGAGCCTGCGGAATATAAGGGAGCTCACTATGGAGCGAAAGAAGGTCAGCTCGAGCCATATGCGATCGGTAGGTTTTGACGCTGGGTCGAAGACACTCGAAGTCGAGCTTACGGACGGCAGCATCTGGCAATACACCAGCGTCTCGTCCGAGGTGCATCGGCGCCTGCTTGCGGCGCCATCTATCATCAGCTATTACCGCGATAACATCGAAGAGGCGTTCAGCAGGCGCAGAATCAAGTAGGCATGCGCCGTCGTGTCTGCAACATGCGCCGGCGCAAAACCTGCGCAGTCATCGCCGACTACCCGCACGATCATGACCGGTTTCGTCGACGCTCAGCAATCAGGCTGACCAGTGGCGGGCTGCGGATCCGGATCGAATCCGAATCGATGAGCGACCTCTGTGCTCTCGACGCGCGAAACCGGAACAGAGCTGCCGCTCAAGCGGAGCAGTAACGATCCATTGGCGGTCTTGGGTGAAAGCTGAGCAAGGGCAGCTTCCAGCTCGATGTCCCCGATCCGTGCACCCGCTGCGTCGACAAAGCGCGTTGAAATCTCTGCGAGGTCCTGGTCGTGGATGACACCGACCCCCACGGCGGTATCCGCAAGCATGAGGTCGTTCTCGTCGATCAGCAAAGCTGCGATGCGACCGGCTGGGGTTCCGGTATGCGCCACTAGATCCAAGCCGCCGTCGGCGAGCAGCACCGTCCGATACACGAACGGGGCATAGGCGAGCTTGACGAAGACGCGCTGCGGACCGTTCTGGAAAAACCAGCGGCCGTGCTCGTCCGCGGCATAATTGCGCGAAATGAATTCGGTGATCGCGGAGTTCGCGATTCGCTCGTTCTTGATGAACCAGTTTCCGCGCCGATCCAGGCTCAGCCAATTGAATACGGATGGAACTTCCGGCCACTTGGCGATCGCGCGTAAAACGATTTCATCCATGGTCTGCGTGTGTCATACCGCTTCTCGGGTGAACTAGCGCTATTCCGGATTCCGTGGTTACAATCGTCTCCTAACTAAAGCTGGAGACCATACAAAAATAAATCCTATAAAATGTCTCGCAACAACGACGGCGTTAGGCGTTTTCGCGCTCGCCGCAAGTACGGACGCTGCCACTTCCACTGCGCGGTACTCGCTCCCTACCTACACGCCGCAAGCTCCAGCGACGTATCAGCCCAAGCTGGAAAGGCCACAGCCGCCCGTCACGTATCAGCCAAAGGTGGAACGCCCACAGCCCCCGTCGACATACACACCGTCATCGAGCGCGACATACCGCACCCGCTGACCGCTGCGCAGTACCGGTGCTCGCTTCGCCTGCTTGATCTATCAGTAGGCGCGGACCATGCCCGCGTATGATCAAATTCTCCCGCTAGATCTCCCTGCGTACGATCTTGCCCGTGTAGAAGCTCGCGTCTAGAACCAGGATCAGCAATCGGTCTATGTTCGGATGCTTACCGGGGTTGTCGCGTGCGTCCTGCGCGTGTTCTCCATACAACGTCAGGCCTTCGTTCGCGGCCGCCGCGTTGATGTCACCCCATTTGCCCAGCAGAAAATTGTAGATCGCAAGCGAGCCTGACTCGCCCGGCTGATTTCTTATTACGCCACCCGGCATACCTTGCGGATCGAACAATTCGATGCGCTCGACGCCGATGATCGATGGCAGGTGTTTCAGGTTCTCTGTAAAGCTGTGCATCGGTCTTCTTGCTCCTGTTCTCGCTAATTGCTTATCCTAACAGGCTCGCGAAACCGCCACGCTCGCGCAGCCGATCCACCCCTCGCCGGGTTGTGGCACGATTGAACGCTCGATCAGGCAATCAGTCGACGCAGGCGATCGCACCCTTCGCGGCGCTTGAATAGAGAGAGGAGCCGAACGTGACCTTATTGCTGGGCTGTATCGCCGACGACTTCACCGGCGCGACCGATCTCGCCAACACGCTGGTCAAGGCGGGTATGCGCACGATCCAGCTTCTCGGCGTGCCCGAACCGGCGTTGGAAGTTCCGGATGCTGAATGCATCATCGTTGCGCTGAAGTCGCGTAGTAATCCCGCGCGAGAGGCGGTTGCGTCTTCCCTCGCGGCGCTGGAATGGCTACGCCAGCGAGGCGCTCAGCAATATTACTTCAAGTACTGCTCGACTTTCGATTCCACCGATACAGGCAACATCGGTCCGGTAGCCGACGCGCTTCTCGATGCCCTCGGCGCTAGCTTCACCGTCTTCAACCCAGCTTTTCCAACGAACAAGCGCACCGTCTACAAAGGCTATCTCTTCGTCGGGGATGAGCTGCTGTCGGAGTCCGGTATGCGGCATCATCCGTTGACGCCGATGACCGATCCGTCGCTGATTCGTGTGCTGCAGCGACAGACAACGCATAAGGTCGGGCTCGTGCAGTATTCGAGCGTCGTGCACGGTGCCGCGGCGGTACGCAAGGACTTCGACCAGCTTCGGCAGCAAGGCATCCGCCACGCGATTTTGGATGCGATCACGGATGAACATCTGCTCGCACTCGGTGAGGCTTGTGCAGACCTGAAGCTGGTCACCGGTGGCTCCGGTATGGCAATGGGATTGCCGGCCAATTTCGTTCGCAAAGGTCTGCTCAAAGCCGGCCAGCGATATTCGGCGCCGAATATCTCTGGCCCCACGGCGGTGCTTGCCGGCAGTTGCTCGCCTGCAACGCAAGGTCAGGTCGCGGAGATGAAACGAGATCACGACGCTTTCGCTCTCGATCCGATTGCGCTCGCGAGCGGCAAAGACCAGGCGGAAGAAGCGCTCAGTTGGGCCGCAAAACGCCTCTCCGACAAGCCGATTTTGATCTACTCGACCGCGCCGCCCGACCAGATCGCAGCCGTGCAGAGCAAGCTTGGACGAGACGAGGCCGGCGCCTTGGTCGAACGAACTCTGGGACGAATTGCGCAGGGCCTCGTAGAACGGGGCGTGCGCAGGCTCGTAGTTGCCGGCGGAGAAACCTCCGGTGCGGTGGTCGGCGCACTTGGCGTTCGCGGCCTGTATATCGGTCCGGAAATCGATCCAGGCGTTCCCTGGACGTTCAGCATCGGTTCGCCGCAGCTCGCTTTGGCGCTGAAGTCCGGCAACTTCGGTACGGCGGATTTCTTCACGAAAGCTTTTCGCGTGCAGCCGTAAGGAGCAGGTGTGACCGAATCCAATCTCCGCGAAGAAATCTGCCGCGTCGGCAAGTCGCTGTTCGATCGCGGCCTAGCCTTCGGCAGCGCCGGCAACATCAGCGCGCGAGTCGACGATGGCTGGTTGATGACGCCGACTAACGCCAGCCTCGGTCGATTGGACCCGGCCACGCTGTCCAAGGTCGATACGGCCGGCGCGCCGGTCTCCGGCGGCAAGCCGACCAAGGAAGCATTTCTGCATCTATCGATGTACAAAGAGCGCCCCACCGCCGGTGCCATCGTTCACCTGCATTCCACGCACGCCGTGGCAGTCTCCGTGCTTGCCGACCTGGATCCCGAACAACCGATTCCACCGGTGACGGCTTACTACGTGATGAAGATCGGTAAGCTCGCTTTGGTGCCGTACTACCCGCCGGGCGATCCCGATCTGGCGAACGCGGTCCGCGAGGTGGCGGGCCGGCACCACGCCGTGCTGCTCGCAAATCATGGACCGGTAATTGCTGGAAAAGACCTTGAGACGGCCGTCTACGCGACCGAAGAGCTGGAAGAAACCGCGAAGCTGTTTCTACTTCTTCGCGGGCAGCAGACCAGACTCCTCACCAACGCGCAGGTCGCCGATCTGACCCGGAAATTTCCTTCCTGAGTTTGCGCGCAAAGACCGTCCACAAGCGAGTTGCGGCGCAGGTTTCTCGGTAGCGCGATAACGGGTACCATTTGGCCAGCTAATCAACGCAGGAAGGAACTCGCACCATGGCAAACCGATCGTCAGCGAATCGCAGCGTAATTCAGCAGCGCGCAGTACGCCTCACCTTCTCGGTACTGGCCGCTATGCTGCTGGCAAGCGGTTGCGCCAGCACACCTAAGACCACAGTGGCCAACAAGGTTGCGCCAGCCGACATCCGCGTCTACGAAAGTACGGAATTACTGCATGGCCAATACTCGCTGGTACAACACATCTGGCTCGACTCATGGCACAGCAATATCGGCGTACCGAGCTTCAAGTCCGAAGCCGACGGTATCGACGCGATGAAGCATGCGGCCTCTGATCTTGGGGCCAACGGTGTTCTGCATGCGGTGTGCGTCGATGCGCGTATCAAACCGTCGGAAGGCAACAAGCTGTATTGCTATGGCGATGCGATCCGCGTGAATTGACGGGTGCTGAAGGCGGCGCAGAAACACGAGTCGTGCGCCGCGTTGTTTTCGAGGAGCAGTTATGTCTGAGCCAACGCTGGTCGTAAGCCCTCATCGCGCAAGCGATCTGGTTCGCAAGCTTGCCGTGCTCTGGCCCGCAGGCGCCACTCTCATGCTGGGAGCCGCAGCGTTGTTCTTGGTCGGCTTCGCCGCCCCGGAGCGCATTCACAGTGCTGCGCACGATGCCCGGCACAGTATGAATTTCCCCTGTCATTGAGCTGGCGTCTGGCGCAAGAGCTCGCGGAATATTGCCGGCGTTCGAGTTCGCGTTGGCCGGTCGCTGCAACACCCGGCGTTTCGATACATTGCATCGTCATAACCTGCTGTGACTAGCACTGAACCCGAATCGCGCATCCGATTGGCGCATTTGCTCGCGGCTGCCGTCAGCGCGGCGATCATCTCTGGATTGATCACCGCAGTTTTGCACCAGTTTTTTCTTGTTCCCCTGATCTTGCAAGCTGAAGTGTTCGAAAGTGCAGGGCATGCCCACGTTGCTGCGGCTTCGCAACTGCATCGCGATGCAACGCAGATCGCGTACACGACGTTGTTCGACATCCTCGGCGCTTTCGGTTTCGCGGCACTGCTCGCTGCGTGTTATGCCGTCGTTGGACCCGTTAGCTGGCAGCGAGGCGCGCTTTGGGGGTTGGCAGGCTTCGCGAGTCTCTCCCTTGCGCCCGCGCTAGGTTTGCCGCCCGAGTTGCCCGGCACGCCGGCTGCAGATCTTGTTGCACGGCAGCTGTGGTGGCTGGCCGCGGCAATCTCTACTGCAGCAGGTTTGGCTTGCATCGTTCGCACGCGAGGATGGCGCGCGAAAATGCTGGGCGTGGTTCTGATTGCCTGGCCGCATGTTCTCGGCGCGCCTCGCGCACCGGCAGAAATTAGCGAGGTGCCGGCGGCACTGAGCCACGCATTCATTGCATGGTCGCTCGTCACATCGCTCGTGCTGTGGCTATTGATCGGTGCGCTGACCGCCTTGTTTATGGCGAGGTGGTCGGATCGCACGCGCTTAGGTCGAGTGACCAGCCCTGCTCGCTGATCGATCTTCAGCGCTCGGCGCTGAGACTGCGCATAGAACTACTCAGATTACATTCTCGAGCTTCTCGTACTGACACGCCTCCAACGCAGCAAGTATCAGCACGGGATCATTGCTCGCAAGTTGCCTCGCGTCCGACAGCATGTGGCGCCAGACGCGCGCGTTTGGCTGTCCATGAAACAGTCCCAGCATATGGCGCACGATCGAACGCAGCGAAACGCCTTGCGGGATTTGAGACTGCGCATACGCAAACATCGCTCGCGCGATTTCGTCACGCGTAGGTGTGGGCCGCGACGATGAGAACAGGCGCCGGTCCGCTTGCGCCAACAGATAGCTGTTGTGATATGCCGATCGACCTAACATGACGCCATCGACATGCTGGATATGGCCATCGATCGCATCCCAGTCCTGAACGCCGCCGTTGATAATGATGATGAGCTCAGGAAAGTCGCGGTGCAATTGATATACCTCCCCGTACCGAAGCGTAGGGACTTCGCGATTATCCTTCGGGCTCAGGCCGCGCAGCACCGCGTTGCGCGCGTGAACGATAAATAAATCGCAGCCGGCCTGCGCGACAGTCTCGATGAATCGTCGTGCGAAATCGTAGTCTTCGATGCGGTCGACGCCGAGCCTATGCTTGACTGTGATCGGAATCGCAACCCGTTCGCGCATTGCTCGCACGCAATCCGCCACCACTTGCGGCTCGGACATCAGGCAAGCGCCGAAACTCCCGTGCTGAACGCGCTCCGAGGGGCACCCGCAATTAATGTTGATCTCATCGTAACCGTACTGCTCGCCAAGCGAAGCGCAGTGCGCCATGTCGCGCGGATCGCTGCCTCCCAACTGCAACGCAATCGGATGCTCGGCTGCGTTGAATTGCAAGTGGTGCGCTACATCGCCATGCATCAGAGCGGCACAGGTGATCATTTCCGTGTATAGCGTTGCGTGCTGCGTCAGCTGGCGAAAGAAATAGCGGCAATGGCGATCCGACCAGTCCATCATCGGTGCGGTGCATAGCCGGTGCGCGAGGTGCTTCATGTGAATGCGATGAGTGTTGTTAGCAGCGGCATTGCGGTTGCTCAATACAAAACGCGATATCGAGTTGGAATGCATCGATGGCCACGCAGCTCATTTCACACGAGGCGTTCCCAACTGACCGGAGGTTGCAGTTTAGCGCGATGGCGCCGACAGGTGCTGCACACGGCCGACGCGGCAGGTCACCTGCCGGATGTTTGAGACGGAGTAGCGTGTTGCGAGGATAAAAAAAAGCCGCCCGAGGGAGGACTCGGACGGCTGAATACGAAGCGTAAGGGGTCAGATCTTAGTTATCATCGCCGCTGTCCGACCAGCGCCTGCGCGGTGCTTCAGTTTCTTCCAGAACGGACGCATATGCGTACTCTACCCAACTTGCTGCATCTTCTTCATCTCCCTCCAGAAAGCGGCGCTCGTAATCGGCGACCGCTTGCATGAGAGATTCGAGCCGCGACCACACGCGGTCGGTGTGCGTGTGGTGCATTTCCTTAGCCAGTAGAAGCTTGGCGTTCTGATAATCCCGCTCGTTCAGGATGGGTCGGGCATTGATTGCCTCTGTCCTGACGTGTCTGCTTCCCATATTCGCCCCTTAATTTGAAGATTTACCGCAGGACAGTGGTTGCAAACTTCAGGCCAGCCCGTCTACGCAAATGTCACACAGATTCAAAGTCGCATCGATCTATTTCGCTTCAAAAAATTGGCGCATCCGCGGATACGCCAATTGCATGCTGCGAATGGGCGACGATCAGCCGCCCGTCACGTCTTGTTTTTGTTCCCCCAATCCCTCAATACCGACGCGCATCGTATCGCCTGCTTTCAAAAATACGGGCTCCGGTTTGATGCCGAGTCCGACGCCGGGTGGCGTGCCGGTGGTGATGATGTCTCCCGGCAGCAGCGTCATGCAGTATGAGAGGTACGAGACCAATTTGCGCACATTGAAGATCATCGTATTGGTGTTGCCGGTCTGCATGCGTTTGCCATTGAGGTCGAGCCACATTCCAAGCGTCTGCGGATCGCGAATCTCATCGGAGGTCACCAGCCACGGGCCGATCGGCGCGAACGTATCGAAGCTTTTGCCTTTGATCCACTGGCCGCCGTGCTCGAGTTGCCACTCACGCTCCGACACGTCGTTGCAGATCGTGTACCCGGCGACGTAATTCAGCGCATCGGCTTCGGACACGCTTTGTGCCTTGCGTCCGATCACGAACGCGAGTTCCACTTCCCAATCGCCTTTCTTCGATCCGCGCGGTAACACGACAGTATCGTTCGGGCCGCAAATCGATGTGGTCGCCTTGCTGAACACGATGGGCTCGGCTGGAATCGGCATGTTGGATTCCTTGGCGTGATCCGAATAATTCAGACCGATCGCGATGAGCTTGCTCGGATTGGCAACCGGCGAGCCGAAGCGCGGGTTGCCGGAGACTTTCGGCAGACTCTCTACGTTCAATGCGCGCAGTTTGGCGAGACCTTCTGCGCTCAATGTGCTTGCGTCGATATCTTTCACCGAACCCGACAGATCCCGGATCGCGCCTGACCCGTCGACCAGTCCCGGTTTCTCCTTGCCTGCCTCACCGTAACGTACCAGTTTCATTTTGTTCTCCCTAAATTTGGTCCAAGCTGTTGCCAGAGTGGTGCGCAAAGAAATGCGCGCAGTTCGAGTTGAAATACCGGACTACAGACTCACGCCGCCATCGTTGATGACCGTCTGTCCCGTCATGAAGACCGAATCGTCGGATGC
>JBBRGM010000146.1:0-9545 GCA_038240725.1 Burkholderiales bacterium
TAATCTGTCGTCTCTATAGAGGGACCGGGGTGATTTGGGCCGATGGCCGCGTGCGCTCCTGCGGGCTACACGGCGTCCTCGCCCTCTTGCCCTCGGCCCAAATCACCCCGGTCGCGCACGCAAGACTTGTTCAGAGCTTCCTTAACCCCTTTTCATCGCGCGCACGTTTACATCCTCTGCAACCTTCATTGCACAGGAGAACAAGATGAAAAGTTTGAACGCCGTTTGGGGCGCGCTGGGATTGCTCGCCGCCAGCCAGGCATGGGCAGTCGGATACTCGGTCGATGTCGCTGTATACGATCGCAGCACCGGCACAACACTGCCGTTGTATGCATCGCAGGGCCAGTGGTACGTCGCGGGTCGCGTCGGTGCGGAATACGAGCTGCGCATCCGCAATAACACGAACGAAGATTTGCTCACCGTCGTATCGGTGGACGGCGTCAATGTCGTCAGCGGCGATACGGCGTCGCCCGATCAAGGCGGCTACGTAGTCGCTGCAGGGCAGTCGGTCAACATCAGCGGCTGGCGCAAGAACCTCGCAGGCGTCGCTGCGTTCTACTTCACCGATCACAGTGACGCGTACGCCACCCGCACTGGCCGGCCGGACGATCTCGGCGTGATCGGCGTGGCGGTATTCAAGCGCAAACCGGCGCCGCCGCCGATATGGCGCCGAGCGCCGCCGATCTCGCTGCGGGAGGCCGCGCCGCAGCAGTTCGGACTGCCGGAAAGCAAGGCCGAACGCGATGAGGCGCCGGCGTCGGCGCCCAGAGCCGACGCGAATGGCGCAGCCGATTCCGATGCACGCTCATCCTTTGCCCCGATGGAAAAAAGCATCGGCACCGGTCACGGCCGCCTGCAGACTTCGCACGCGCGCTACGTCAAGTTCGAGCGCGCGTCGGACGCGCCGAACGAAATTGTGGCCGTGCGCTACGACACGCAGGCGAAGCTGATCGCGCAAGGCGTCATACCGCAGCAGATGCGCGAACCGCGCGAACCGAATCCGTTTCCGGCGCATTTCGTCGCCGACCCGGACGCCCGCTGAAGCAACACGAGGCGAGGGCGCCCGGCAACGCGGAGCTCCCTCTGAAACACGGTCACGGCAAACCCATGCAAACGGAATTCATGGGCGCCGCCAGCGCGCGGCGTTCATGCGTTTGCACTGCCAACGCGATTACAGGCGGTGAAGTTGTCGCGCAGCAGCGTCGCGTATACTGCCGCGGCCATGGGCGCCGAATCCTCAGACGAAGATTTGATGTTGCTTTTCGCAGGCGGCGACGTTGCCGCTTTCGACATTTTGTACGAACGGCATCGGGGCGGCGTGTTTCGTTATCTGCTGCGCCAATGCAGCGATCGCGCAGCGATGGAAGAGTTATATCAGGACATCTGGATGAATCTTATTCAGGCGCGCAGCCGCTATCGGGTCGAGGCGAAATTCGCTACGTATCTCTACATGCTGGCGCACAATCGATTGATGGACCACTTCCGCAAGCAACGTGGGTTGCATACGGTCCCGCTCGATGACGAGGACGGTGAGCCGCTCGAGCTTGCGGCGAGCGCCGCTACGCAACCCGATCGCGAAGCCGAATCGCATCAGCAAGCCGGGCATTTCTTGCATCTGGTAGACGCGTTGCCGCAGGCGCAGCGCGAAGTTTTTCTGCTGCATGAAGAAGGCGGACTTGGCATAGACGAAATCGCGCGGGCTACGGGCGCCGACCGAGAAGCGGTGAAGAGCCGACTACGCTATGCGCTCAGCAAACTGCGTGACGGCATGAAGGATTATCTGTGAGTCGCGACGATAACGACCGCGAGCTCGACGCGCTGATGGCCGAAGTCGCATCGCTCAAGCAGCGCGCGGCGCCGGCCGCGCAACAGCCGCCCTCGCATCTGGATGACGCGATCCGCGCCTTTGCCCGGCGCGAAGTCCACGTTCGTCCACAACTTGCAGGTTCGCCGTTCAGCGGGCGCTGGCGCATCCCGATATCGATCGCTGCGGTGGTGGTGATCAGCGCGACCGTGACGCTGATGGTCGCCGAGCGCCATTCGCCTGCGCCGGTAGCTATCCCTCCGGTTGCCGAAATCGCGCCGGCGGCACCTGCCATTACGCCTGAACCCGAACAAAAACAAGCGCCGCGCGAATCGGCGGCGCCGGAACGCAGAGCGATGCCGCGCGACGTCAGCCCGCCGCCCGTCGCTTCGGCGCCGACGGGAGCGCCCCAGTTAAGGCGCAAGGACAGCGAAGCGAAGTCCGAAGCAGCGCCCTCAAGTCGCAACGGCGCGCGGGAACCGGCAGAGCCGGGGCAAACGTTTGCCGCCTCGCCGCCCAGCAAAAAGGCGGCGCCGCAAGCAGCGACGCCAACGCAAACGTTTACCGCATCGCCTCCGCCCGCCCAAGGTGCAGACGCGAGCGCCGCAGCATCATCGCCGCCGTCCGGCCAGGCTGCGGACTCGATTTCAGCAGCACCGTCATCGCGGCCGGCCACCGAAGCTGCACGCGCGCCGGAGGAATTGCGGGAAGATTCGAAATCGCACCTGCAAGCCGACGAAAAAGCATCTGCCGACGGACCAATCCGTGACTACGGCGTGGCTCAGTTGCGCGCACCGGCAATGCCATCCCAGTCGGCCGAGTCCGAGCGTCGCAGGTCTTCGGTCGCGGCGGGTCGTGTGCAGCCGCATTCCTTTATGCCGAGCCCCGCGATGGAAGCGGACGCCGCAGACTGGCAAGCCACCCCGCAAACCTGGCTCAAGCACATCGAAGCTCTGCGGCGAGCCGGCCTCACCGATGAAGCGCGCGCTAGCTTCGAAGCATTCCGCAAGCGCTTCCCGGCGTTTGTGCTTCCCGAAGGATTTGTCGTCCCGACTCGCTGAGCAAGGCGTTTCGTTCGCCAGGCACGCGACCTAAAGTTTCCTGCCTGGGTTCCGTTAATCGACGTACCGGCTGGGGACGGTGCGCGACTCGATCGGTCGCTGCCGACATCGAATATCCGCTCGCATCTTCCGGCTGCCGGCTCTGAAACGTAGCGCTCCCAGCCCTCGCCATGGTTGTAACCGCCAATCCTCGCTTCGATGAGTTGAAAACCACCGGCAAGTTGCCATCGCCCTCCGGCGTCGCGCTCGCCATTATAGAGTTGTGCCGCAAAGACGATGCGAGCATCGACGAGATCGGCTACGCGGTACGCGCCGATCCGGCACTTTCGGGCCGCATCATCAAGTTTGCCAATTCGGCCTTGCATGGGCCGCGCCGCGCGGTCGTGTCGGTGCCGGAAGCGATTCAGCTGGTCGGGATCAACACGGTACGCCAGCTCGTTTTGGGATTCTCGCTGATAAGCCAATACCGCGAAGGCGCGTCGGCGATGTTCGATTATCAGCGCTTCTGGTCGCGCTCGCTCGCGGTCGCGATTGCCGCCAGCGCTGTTTCCATGCGCGTACGCAGTGCGGCGCCGGAAGAAGCATTCACATGCGGATTACTGGCCGGTGTCGGCACACTTGCATTGGCGACAATTTACCCCGATGAGTATGGCGCGATGGTTTCTTCGGCTGCCGCCGAATCCGTAGATGGGCTGACTAAGCTCGAGCAGGAGCGGTTCGCGACGGATCATAACGAGCTCTCCGCGGCGCTTTTGCAAGATTGGCATCTCCCGCGTTTATTCGTGGTTTCGGTTTTCCATCACGAGGTCCCGGAGCGAGCGGGGATGCCGGAAGGTTCCCGCGAATTCATGATCTGCAACCTGCTGCATCTGGCGGCCGCGATCGGCGACCTGTGCGTCGCCCCAGATAGCGAGCGTAAAGCACTCATTCCCAATCTGATCCTGGTTGCCGCCAAAGTCGGCGTCGACGAGGCCGTTGTATACAAGCTCTGGGATGAGGTGCGAGCGCAGTGGCGCGATTGGGGCCGAATTCTTGAGATCAAGACCCATGAGATGCGCAGTCTCGAGGAGCTCAATCGCGAGACGGCTGCAAATCCGCCCCCCTCACCCAAGCCAACGCCTGCCACCGAAAAGTCGATCGACCCGCTCACCGTCCTGGTGGTAGAGGACGATCGATCGACGCTGCTGCTGATCGAACACGCCTTAAAGGACGCGGGCCACAAGGTGCATACCGCGCCGGACGGCCGCAGCGGACTTGCGCTCGCCGTGTCGCTGCGCCCCCAGATTATCGTTTCGGATTGGATCATGCCGGGCCTGGACGGCGTATCGTTTTGCAAAGCATTGCGGCAAACCGAAGAAGGCCAGCAGATGTACTTCATCATTCTCTCCGCGCTGGAACAGGATGATCAGCTGGTGGAAGCCTTCGAGTCCGGTGTCGATGACTACGTGACCAAGCCATTCACCGCGCGCGTGCTTTCTGCGCGTTTGCGCGCAGGGCGCCGGGTGATCAAGCTGCAGGAAGATGCGCGGCGCGACAGCGAGAATCTGCGGCGGTTTGCGGCCGAGCTGGCGGTTGCGAACCGGCGGCTGCAGCAGGCGGCGCTAACCGATCCACTGACCGGATTGCCGAATCGACGCTACGGCATGGAGCGGCTGGAGCAGGAGTGGGCAGCCAGCACACGCACGCTGCGGCCGCTGACCTGCATGGTGATCGACGTCGATCAATTCAAACAGGTGAACGACAATTTCGGCCATGACAGCGGTGACGTCGTGCTGCGCCATGTCGCCTCGATGCTGCGCAAGGAAGCGCGCACCGAAGATGTCATCTGCCGTTTAGGCGGCGAGGAGTTTCTGGTGATTTCGCCGGACACGACCATGAGTGCGGGGTTGAGTCTGGCTGAGCGGCTGCGCGTCGGCGTGGAGCGCGCGCGGGCGTCGACCGGGTCGAACACGCACAGCCCCACGGTAAGCATCGGCGTGGCTCAGCGCAACACCAAAATGACTCGCATGGATGAACTGATCAAAGCAGCAGACACCGCGCTCTACGACGCAAAACGCGCCGGACGCAACCGCGTCGCACCTGCCACGCCGAAGGCCGGTCTCGCGTCCTAGCGCCGCGCCGGTCGGCCGCCTCGCGGCGCGTGCCGGCCTCAATCCCGAATCTTTAGTGCAAGCGTCATCCCATCGCCGATCGGAACGAGGCTGATGCGCACGCGTGTGTCCTTGTACAGTCGCTGATTGAAGGCACGGATCGCATTCGTAGTGGCGTCGTCTTTTGCCGGATCGGCCGGGCGTCCCGACCATAATGTATTGTCGATTGCGATCATGCCGCCGATGCGCACGAGAGCCAGCGCGCGTTCGTAATATCCCCAGTAGCTTTCTTTGTCGGCATCGATAAACGCGAAGTCGAACGTGCCGGTCTCGCCGTGCGCAATCATGCGGTCGAGCGTCTGTAACGCCGGTGCGAGATAGAGATCGATCTTGTTGTCGACGCCTGCTTCATGCCAGTATCGCCGCGCAATCGCGGTCCACTCTTCGCTGATATCGCACGCCACGATGCGTCCTTCAGGCGGCAGAGCGAGTGCGACCACCAGCGAGCTGTAGCCGGTGAAGACGCCGATCTCGAGACAGCGCTTGGGCCGCAGCGCCTGTACCAGCAACGACAATAACTGGCCCTGTTCGGGCGCAATCTGCATCATTGCCATCGGCAAGGTGGCGGTTTCCTCGCGCAGGCGATGCAACAGCTTCGGCTCGCGAACCGACACCGAGAGCAGATAGTCGTACACAGGATCAGGCAAGCCGAGCGTTCGATTGGACATGTGCTTGGATGGCGGATCGGTGAAAATGCAATGGGTGTACGACATGCTAACACCGGCGTGTACGACGCATCGTCGCGGCCGACTCGTCCAAAGGCTGAACGACGGGCAACCAGTGAAGGATCGATCATGTGCCAATTGCTGGGAATGAACTGCAACGTTCCCACCGACATCTGCTTCTCGTTTACCGGTTTCCGTCAGCGCGGGGGAAACACCGATAAACATTCCGACGGCTGGGGCATCGCGTTTTTCGAAGGGCCAGGCTGCCGGATGTTTCTCGATGCATCGTCCGCGGTGGATTCGCCGGTGGCCGAGCTGGTGCGCAACTACCCGATCCGATCGATGAACGTGATCGCACATATCCGCAAAGCGACCAAGGGTGCGGTCAATCTCGAGAACACGCATCCGTTCATGCGCGAGCTGTGGGGACGCTACTGGATCTTCGCGCATAACGGCACGCTCGAAGGCATGAGCACGCGCGCGTCGGGAAGCTACCGCCCGGTCGGCACAACCGACAGCGAGCAGGCGCTGTGCGACATCCTCGATCGCTTGCGTGAAGAGTTTCCGGACGGCATGCCGAGCCTGCCGGAATTCGTAGCGGTATTGGCCGACATCACCAAGCACATGCTGAGCTGCGGCAGTTTCAATTACCTGCTGTCCAACGGCGATTACTTATTTGCGCATTGCTCCGATCGGCTGTCGTACGTCGTGCGGCAGGCGCCGTTTCCCACGGCGCATCTGGTCGACGATGACGTCGAGGTCGATTTCAGCCAGGTCACCACGCCGAACGATCGCGTTGCGATCATCGCGACACTGCCCCTGACCGACAACGAAGAATGGACGCAACTCGTGCCGGGTGAGCTGGTCGTTTTCCGCGACGGGTCGCGGGTGCGCTGATCGGTCATGCGTCGGGTGCCGGCGCTTGCGTGCGCGCACCGACGCGATCCAGCCTCCAAACGGCGATCGCGTGTTTCCAGAAGTCGCGCAAATCCGCATTTTCCAGTTCAGGGAATCCTGGTTGATTCAGAAACTCGAGCACGCGGGATAGCGTCGCCACCGGCTTAGTAACATCGACCTTCCGCGCGTGCGTCTGCTTCGATAGTTTCTGGTGCTGTCGATCGAGCGCTACGGGTAAATGCAGGTAGCGCGGCGTCGATAAGCCAAGCAGCTGTTGAATGTGTATCTGGCGCGCACTCGATTCGAGCAGATCCGCACCGCGCACGACATCGGTGATTTCCTGCTCGCCGTCGTCCATGGCAGCCGCGAGATGGAAAGAAAAGATCCCGTCCACGCGACACAGCACGAAGTCGCCTGCTTCGCGCTCGAGGTCGCATTCCTGCGGTCCCTGCAGACCATCGTCGAAGCGAACATGCGCGCCCTGTACGTTCAGTCGCAATGCGTATGCTGAATTCGGCGATGCGACACGCGATCTGCAGGTGCCCGGATAGATCGGCGCTTCGACGCCTGCGATCGCGGCTTCGGCGATTTCGCGCCGCGAGCAGACGCATGGATAAACCGACGCGACTTCAGCGATCGCATGCAGTGCTGCGCGATAAGCGTTCGTGCGATCGCTCTGATACAGCACCGCACCGTCCCACATCATTCCTAGACTTTCCAGGGTGCGCAGAATGTCGTCGCTGGCGCCCGGGGCAACACGCAGAGGATCGAGATCGTCGATGCGCAGACGCCAGGTCCCGCCGTGCGTCTTCGCTTCGAGATAGCTGCCGAGCGCCGCGACCAGCGAACCGAAGTGCAGCGGACCGGAGGGCGTGGGTGCGAAGCGTCCGCAGTATCGAGCCGACATGAAATTAGGACAGCGTTACCGCGTCGTTTAACCGAACGAGCGGCATTCAGGCGTGCGCGCTTCGCCAGGTGCGCACGTAGAAAATCAAACTGGCAAACAGGACAACGCTAAGCGCGACCTCGGCGAGCGCAAGCTTTTGCGAGAGACCCGAGTCGGACCACGCGCGCACCACGCCTTCGCAGAAATAGCCGAGCGAGAGCAGCGATGCCCACTGATACGTGTAGACCCGGCCATGCAGCACGCCGAACAACGGCACCAGAAGCGGCAGCGTCTTGAGCATCAGCATCGAGCCACCTGGGCGCATCGGCGCCAATACCGATTCCCACAAGATGCACAGGAAGATGAGCAGTACGAGACTCGTCGAGGCGAGCAGTCTCAGGTTATTGCGCGTCACGCGCCGCCCGCGTCAACGTCACCAGAGCGGCGCGCGCCTGCTCTGCAGTGCGAACCGGATGCGGCAGCGAAAATCGCAGCAGTCGCTCGTCGGCGCGCACATCGAAGCCGTCGCAATCGAATGCGACCATCTCCGCATGGCCTGCGTCGACCGCGTGTTGATGCACGCACAAGACACGAATCGCATCCGTGTGATCGGCGTTCATGTGCTCGAGCACGGACGTCTCGATGTCGGGTACGTCGCCGGGATCGGCAAGATAGCCGTCGCCGTGCAGCCAATGCATGCTGCCGAAGCCCTCGATCGTGCGGATGTGCGCAGGCTCGATCTGCCAGAACGCGAAGCCGCCGATCTCGAGATACTGCGCGTGCTGCGGGAACAGTCGCAGATATCGCGCTTGCAATGCGGGGTCCGCCTCGATGCGTTGCGCTTGTCCAAGCAAGGTCGCGCGTGCGCGCGACTGCAGATCCGGTCCCGACTCCGAGATCAAAAAACTCACGCGTGGATCCTGCTCGACGTTGTGGGTGTGCTCGGCAAGATGGCTGATCAGCACGACGATGCGTCCGGCGTGATCGGATGCGCAGGGCAGGGACGAGCCGTACGGAAATCCGGGGAATTTTTTCGAGTGCGAAGACAGCACGCCGCTGCGCGCGGCGCGCACCAGTTGGCGCACTTGCCAGCCATGCTCGCCGGTCGCGGTCATCGTGCGAGCTTCACGGCGGCTTCGGCCAGCCGCTTTCCCAGCGCAAAACACAGCCGGCGTTCTTCTTCCGTGACCGGCAGGTTGGAATTCGGCCCGGCGACGTGCGAGGCGCCGTACGGCGTGCCTCCGCTCGCGGTGGAGCTCAGATCCGGTTCGGTATACGGCACGCCGACGATCAGCATGCCGTGATGGAGCAACGGCAGCATCATCGACAGCAAGGTCGATTCCTGCCCGCCATGCATGGTCGAGGTCGAGGTGAACACGGCAGCCGGTTTGCCCGACAACGTTCCCTTTAGCCAGAGGCCTGCGGTGCCATCGAGGAAGTACTTCATCGGCGCGGCCATGTTGCCGAATCGAGTTGGACTGCCCAATGCGATCCCCGCGCATTCCTCGAGATCTCGCAATTCGACGTACGGCGCGCCGTGAGCGGGAATGCCGGGTTCCGTCGTCTCGCACACCGTCGATACTTTCGGCACGGTACGCATACGGGCGCGAACGCCGGGTACGCTCTCAACGCCGCGCGCAAGCGTTTGCGCCATGTCTTTGATGGCGCCGGTGTTGCTGTAATAGAGGACGAGAATGTCGTGCATGCTGACGGCGAGGTGCTGGGAAGTGCGAGTCAAACGACATTATAGAGACACCGTCGGAAATGACGCCGCGCAGTGCGCGGCCGTGAATCGGCGGGCTGAGCGCCCGCCGCCGGCTACTGAACTTCGCCGCGGTACTCGAGGGGACGCGGCGCTTCCGCCAGAACTCTGGTGAGAGCCGGCGTCGAATATGCAAAACGGGTTTGCCATGCACGCGTGACTTTGTCTGCGTAGTCGCTGCGCTTGCCCAGGCTGCCGTTATAGCGAGCCAATGCGCGGTAGAGATCGCCGCGCTCGATATCCAGGTAATGGCGCAAAACGATGCAGCCGTAACGCAGGTTGGTGCGCAGATTGAACAAATTGTGCTCACGGTTGCCGAT
>JBBRGM010000147.1:0-9454 GCA_038240725.1 Burkholderiales bacterium
CGGAGGTTCAACGCCATACGAGCGGCGCGCAACCATTTACCACCTCGGTGCCGCGCGTTATCGCTGTGTCGTTTTTACCGCGACAACGGTAATTTCTTCTGGTCGCGACTGCATCGGCAACGGGCGCAGACTCGCGCACGCCCGGGCGCGCATGTCGAACCCATTTGGCACGCTCTATGCGAACTCGCCGGTGCAGCAGATGGAAATCGCAACGCGATAGATCGTTCGCATGAGGATCACGACGCTGGACCTGCTCACTACATTGACGGGATCGGACGGGAGCGGCGAGCGCGCCACCGATCTGCTGCGCGCAGATCATCATCGCATTCGCGAGCTGGCCGACGAATACCGCGCAGCGATGCACGAGCAGTCGGACATGCGCCGCGCGATCGCAGAAGAGATCTGTATGCAGCTCGAGTTGCACGCGGTGGTCGAAGAGGAAATTTTCTATCCCGCGGTTCTGCGGCAGAGCGAATCGCTGGTCAGCGAGTCGATCGAAGCACACCGAAGCCTGGAGCGGGATATCGCGCAGCTCGAGCGGATGACTTTGGAAGACGCGCGCTACGACCATATCGCGATGCGCATCATCGAGGCGGTATCGCATCACATCGACAAAGAAGAGCGTTCGCTATTTCCGATAGTCGAGCAACGGTTGCCGCACCTGCTGCCGGAATTGAACAAGCAAATGGTTCGCCGCAAGGAAGAGCTCGCGGGTTCTGCAGACGATTTGGAAGGCCGCAGCTGACGCTGCGATTCACACGAGGCGAGGGTAGCGATGTCAAGCGTTGAACGATCGATCGAAGTCGAGGCGCCGTTGAGCGCTGCTTACAACGAGTGGACGGATTTCGAGGCGTATCCGAAATTCATGGAAGGTGTGCGGCAAGTGCGGCTCGTCGATCCCACTCATTTGCACTGGCGCGCGAGCATTGGCGGCAGGGAGCAGGAATGGGACGCCGAGATCGTGCAGCAGGTGCCGGACGAGCTGATCGCCTGGCGCAGCGTCAAGGGCGCGCGCAAGGATGAGACGGTGACGTTCGATCCGGTTGGCGAGCGGCGCACGCGCGTAACGCTGCGGGTGGACTACGAACCGGCCGGCATGTTCGAGAAGCTCGGGCGCTTCATGGGCGTCGTGTCGTCGCGAATCGAAGGTGATCTGTCGCGCTTCAAGCGCTTGATCGAAGCTCCCGCTGCGGGCGCGCGCAAATGGCCCGGCGAAATCGCCGGTCCGCGATAACCGGCGCATCGCGCGCGAGAACCCACGCGGTTGCGCGAATGCCCAGGTCGAATGCCAAAACGCAAGCCCGTCGCAGCCGGCCGGTCGCAATGCTGCGCGGGCTACGACGAGATCGAATGCGCGTGGCTGCGGCGGCGGGACCCAGCCAGGTTCGCGAGGCGTTAAGCGAACCTCGCGCAATGGAAGGCGAGCGCATGTCTCCAGACGGCAAACGCATTACCACCAATATCTGTACGCACTGTCAGGGGACCGGGATCGCTGCCGGCGAGACTTGTCTGGAGTGCATGGGCCATGGCAACTTGATTTCACTTGGTGGATTTCGCGATTAAGGCAACGCTGGTTTTGTCGCCCCGGGTTTATCGACCATTCATCGCTATCCAACGATTGCTGGGTAAAAACTTTTTTTCGTATCGTTCGAAACGCACTCAATTTTCAAGGAAGATCACCATGCGTCACATCAACCGTTTTCGTCTGACTCAAATTGCACTCGCAGTAGCCGTCGCGCTGCCGCTCGCCACCATCGCTCAGAACGCGAGCGCCGATAAAACCACTGCAGCGTCCACTGCTTCGACGGTCTCAGCCGCCGATCGCAAGTTCATGCAGAAGGCGGCGATGGACGGTATGGCTGAAGTCGAGCTCGGCCGTGTCTCCAGTCAGAATGGGTCATCCGATCAAGTCAAGCAATTCGGCCAGCACATGGTCGACGATCACGGCAAGGCTAATGATGAGCTGAAATCGCTGGCGCAGGCCAAAGGGGTCGCCTTGCCGGAGAAGATGGACAGCAAGCACGCCAAATTGGTCGCGCATATGCAGAGACTCTCGGGCGCCGCCTTCGATCGCGCGTACATGAAGGAGATGCTGAAGGATCACAAGACAGACGTGGCCGCGTTCAAAAAAGAATCCACGCAAGCGAACGACGCCGATCTGAAGGCATTTGCAGCGAAGACGACGCAGACTCTCAGATCGCATTTGCAGATGGCGCAGCAAACCAGTGCTGCAGTCGGCGCCGGCGCGGGCAGCACCCATACTGCGAAGGGCAAGACCTCCTCGACACCGGCCAATGATGCGTCCGGCGCCGAAGAATCGATGCGTAATCGCGACTCTACCGCCGAAGGTCAGAACCGCACCGGTGCAACCAAGCCGGTGCGAACGAACCCACCGGCGGATGCGCCGAACACGAGCGCCGGCTCGAAGGGACCGGATGCTTCCGGTGGCGCTGAGGCCGCGCGTAACCGCGACAGCACGGCACCGGCGCAACAGGGTCAGAAGCAGTAGCGCATTCGCGCAGTTAGCATCGATAAAAGGCTTCCGCTTGGAGGCCTTTTAGTTTGTGCGGGTCCAGTGTCTCACGCGCTCTCCATCTCCTTGCGCGCGTGGGCGTGCGTATTGCGACTCAATCGCGTAGCATGTTTGCGTGACCGGACAGCGTGCCGCGTCATTCGCAGTCGCACCGATCTTATCGGTTTCGCATAAAGTCTATCTTGGGGGTCTATTTCGGTGCGGCCCACCTTGTGATCACTTCAACGATGCGCTGGACCTACTATTCCCCCCGCGATAACCCGCAGGAAGACGACCAGCGCCAGTCGACCCTGAGCCTGATCGATCGCTGGTGGCACGCGTTCGAGAGTAAGGCCGGCGACCTCGAGCGCTGGTTCAACAATACGTCGGACTGGGATCTCTCGGGCTGGATGCAAGAGCATCTGCAGAGCATCGAGCGCCGGTTGATGTGGGAATTCGGACCGAGCAACAGTGGCGGTCATCGCCTGGTTATCACGCCCGAAACCGCGCAGCATCTGCGTCCGCTGGTGCACGAAATCGTGTCCCGCGCTCCCATGTTGCCGGGTTGGACGTTTCTTCAGTACCGCGTGGCGGAAAGCGTCGAGCAGATGCGCGAAACCGTGCGCACGCGCAGCGGTGGCGAAGCGGCATTTACCGGCGTTGCGCTGAAGCCGGGCGAATTGAATCGCGTCGATCTCGCATTTCAATTTCCGCAAACGTTCATCGACCGCGAGCGCGCACGGGCGCACAGCCAGGCGTTCATCGCTGCGGAGGCGTTGCTCGGCGAAGATATGCTGAGCGACTGGCTGGGCAAGCTCGATGCGTTCGCGGAGGTCGAGCAGCCATTGCCGCCGGGCGCGATCCCCCGCGCATTCACCGCGCAGGTTGCGAAACAACGCGCCGGCATTTCGCCGCAGCCGTTCCTCGATCGTCTGCCGACTCTGACGTGGACCGGCATCGACTTGCAGCCGCGGCAGGCGGACGACTATGCGCATCGCTTCGACCTGGTCACTGCGATGACCGGCGCGGTCGATCTCTGGCGCAACGCGCACAGCGATCAAACGTTCTGGTCGGGCCGGTACTCGCGAAGCGGCGAGACGTTCTGTTACTTAAAGATCGACCGCGGCGCCCCTGCGCAAGCGTCCGAGGTCGAAAGCCGGGGCGCGCTGGAAGGCGCGATCAATACCGCGCTCGTCCAGCGCCGGCTCGGTTGCGGGATCGGCGGCGGCGTCGGCTTGCGGTACAACTACGTCGACCTGGCACTGCTCGACGTACGTGCCGCGGCGCCGGTCGTCGCCGAAGTTCTGCAGGAAACCGTCGGCTCCGATACGCGCGCGTGGCTGCAATTTTTCGATACGACCTTGGCCGAAGAGTGGATCGCGGTCGGAACGAGCAAGCATCCGCCGCCGATGGCCAAGTTAATCTGATGCGCAGACAATCGTGTTCCCGCGTTAGCCGCTGAGCGCAATCAAAACACCTTCATCGCGATCGCGCCTGCCGCCACTAAAGCCGCTGCCGCGTAACGGGCGAATCCGAATCGTTCTTTCAGCAGCACAGCTGCGAATACCGTGCCGAACAGCACCGAGCTCTCGCGCAGCGCCGCCACCAGCGCGAGCGGCGCGCGACTCATCGCCCACAGCGCGACGCCGTAAGATCCGATCGCGCACAGCCCGCCCAGCGCACTCATCTTCCATCGGCTGCGCAGATTGCCGAGCAGATAAATGCGGCCGCGCAAACCGTAGAGTGCGACCAGCGGCAGCGCATTTAGAAAAAACATCCATTGCACGTAGGAAGCTGGATTGCCGGAAAGCCGTACGCCCAAGCCATCGACCATCGTGTAGCTCACGATCACCGCAGCATTCAGCAAACCGAAACCGGTTGCCTGCCAACTGAATCTGCCGGAACGTAGACTGTCCGCGCCCAGAGTGAGCACGCCGCACGACAACAGCGATATGCTCAGCCAGCCGCCGATTCCCAGCGGCTCTTGCACAACGACGCTCGCCACGATCGCGGTGAACAGCGGCGCGGCGCCGCGCATGAGCGGATAAGCGTAGCTCAACTCGCTGTGGCGGTACGCCAGCCCGACCAGCGTGAAGTACAAGGCGTGCACCGTGACCGAGGCGGTGAGATAAGGCCAGCACGCCATGGCGGGCAGCGGCAGGAAAGGCAAGCTCATCGCCGCAAAGACCGCAGCGCTGATGGCGACGAGCACGACTTCGGTCGACGGCTGTGCACTCGCCTTGACGATGACGTTCCACCCCGCGTGTAGAGCAGCGCCGGCCAGTACGAGAAGCATCAAGCGGAGCGACATGAACGCCTACGAATGGATTGTCTGTGAGGCGCGATCGCTACGTCGATGCGTGCTTTGCGGGCGCGAGTTAAACTCATCGCGGTCCGGTAGTGCCAGGCTGCAGTCGGCGAAGAACATCCGCGCGTAAGGATCGATGTGGGAGCCTCGGCGTGCACAATATGTGTGCGAGAAACGCGGTGCACGTTGCCTCGAATGCGCCTGCGCAAATGATCTCGGATGCAGCACGTGTGCCGCGAAGTACGAAACCGAACAACTTTATCAGCTTTGCCAGTCGTCCCGAAACGCTTCGAGAAATCCTCGAGCGCTCGTCTCAGTCGTTCAATCCAAAAAAAAGGAGATCGCAATGAAATCGCAATCCGTTGTTGTGTCGTTGGCAATCGGACTGGCATTGGCCGCCGGCCCATCGTTCGCGCAGGAAAAGCGCACCGTTTTGAACATCGAGTCAGCCAAGAAAATCGCGGCTGGGTGCGAGCAGAAAGCCAAGGCCGAAGGCTGGAAAATGAACATCGCGGTGATGGATGCCGGCGGTAACCTGAAGTACTTTCAGCGCATGGACGATGCCTTTCTCGGCAGCATCAAGATCGCGGAGCTGAAGGCCACCACATCGTCGATGTTCCCGTTCTCGACCAAAATGGTCGGCGAGATCACGCAGAAGGTTCCGGGAATCGCGTTCGTTCCCGGTGTAGTGACGTTCGAAGGCGGTCTGCCGATCAAGACCGGCGGCGGCGAGCACATCGGCAGCGTCGGCGTATCGGGCGGCACCGCGGAACAAGACGGCATCTGCGCGCAGGCCGGCCTCGACACAGTGAAAGACGATCTGAAATAATTCTAAGCAACGTAATCGCGTCGCAAGTCGCTGCACCAGAACTAACCGTCGCAGCATCGCAACGGGTTCGAGCAATTGCTCGAACCCGTTGGCATTGGGCCGCAGCAACGGCGCGCTTCAGTTTCTTGCGTTCGCGTTGCGCTGCGCGAAATTGTGCGTGACCTTCAAGCGTTGACCTTTATGTTGCCGCAGCATAGGATTACGCGCGAATCGCGTGTTCTTAGAACGAAATGTTCTTAGTTGAACGAAACGCAGACGATGCCAATCGGGCGCGCTGATAATTAACTGCAGCGCGGACGAAATCGAAGTTGGCACTGAGAAATCCGCGGGAAATACCGGGGAAAGCCCAGGGGAAATTCTCGGGGAAGATTCTCGAGCGAAACGCTCGAGGCCGGTACCGCACGCTGCGCGCGCAATAACAATTTCAGGGAGGAAGGTCATGCGAAGTGCCATCGTCGGCCAGCTGGCGGCTTCGATTGCGGCTGCGGTTTTCAGTGTTTCGCTGCACGCCGCGGACACGATCAAGATCGGACTGGTGAACGAAACCTCCGGCGCCAATGCCGAAGCCGGCGTCTACACCGTCAATGGCGCGCGCCTCGCGCTCGACGAGATCAACAAAGCGGGCGGCATTCTCGGCAAGCAGGTCGAGTTGCTGATGGAAGATAATCAGAGCACCAACCCGGGCACCTTGCTTGCGTTTTCAAAACTGGTCGGCGAAGGTGTGCCGGCCGTCATCGGTCCGATTCGCAGCACACAGACGCAGGCGATTTCGCCGACCATCGCGAAGACCGGCATTCCGTTGTTATTCGGCGGCACCGATCCCAACCTCACGCACACCGGTAATCGCTGGCTGTTTCGCTGCCGGCCGAACGATTCGTACTCGGCACTGGTCATCGCGGACTTCGGCGTCAACACGCTGAAGTTGAAGAAGTGGGCGATCGTGCATTCGACCGACGCGTTCGGCACGTCCGGTATGAACGCGCTGGTGCAGGCGCTGAAAGCCGCCGGCATCACGCCGGTGCTGGTGCAGGGCTATACCAACAACTCGCAAGACTTCACGCCGATCGTCCTGGCGATCAAAAAATCCGGCGCGGACGTGATCGGCACTTACATGACCGGCTCACCCGATGTCGGCATCTTCGCGAAGCAACTACGACAACTCGGTTTAACCACCACGTGGATCGGATCGCCCTCCGCGATCACCGATACGGCGATGAAGCTCGCGGGTTCCGGTCTCTACGGCACCTACGGTATTGCCGACTTCACGCCGGGTGCCAGTGCGGAAGCGCAAGCCTACAGCGAAAAATACAAGGCGAAGTACAACCTGGAAGCCGACGTCTATTCGAGCTGGGCATACGACGCCATGCACATCCTGGCCAACGCGATGAATAAAGCGAAAAGCGCCGAACCCGAAGCGATACGCAAAGCCGTTCTGGCGACGTGCGGCTACAAAGGTGTGGAAGGCACCTACTGCTTCGACGACAATGGCGACGGGCTGCGCGGCTACAACATCGTGCGCAACGAAAACGGCAAGATCGTGTTCAACAAGCACATCGAATTTCCGCGCAAATGACACGAGCTTGATTTGTTGACCTTGCAACACGCACAGCGCGGTAACGCGCAAAAGCAATCGCCCGCGATTCGAACCGATCGCTGTTCGATGCTCATCGCCGCTCTCCGTACATCGCACGTCAACCGCCTGCAGGGGGAATAGCGCCGTGGAAGCGCTCGCCAATAATCTACAAGTGCTGTTTCAGGGCCTGGCGCTGGGCAGCATCTATGCGCTGGTCGCGCTCGGCTTCGTGCTGATCATCCGCGCAACCAACGTCGTCAACTTCGCGCAGGGCGATTTCGCCATGCTCGGCGGCTATGCGATGGTGTTGTTCCTCACCGGCATGCCCGGCAATCCCGATCTGCATCTGCCCGGGCTGGTGGTGCATGTGCCGTACTGGCTGGCGATCGTCGGGTCCTGTCTGGTGATGGCGATCATCGGCGTGGCGTTCAATTACGGCGTTTATTATCCGCTGCGCAATCGGTCGTTTCTGCCGGTGATCATCAGCACGCTGGGTGCATCGATCTTTCTGCAGAACACCGTGCTCGCACTGTTCAATCCGCAACCGCGCCCGCTCGACAAGCTGTTGAACTTCGAAGGCTTTACCGTCGGCGGCGTGTTTCTCGACAGCCAGTACTTGGTGATTCTCGGCTTCACCGCGCTGGCCGTGCTGTTTCAATATTTCTTCTTCGAGAAAACGCTGATCGGGAAAAAGCTGCAGGCGACATCGCAGGATAAGGACATGGCGCGCCTGCTCGGCATTCCGGTGACCTTGATGATCATCATCACGTTCATCTACAGCGCTGTGCTCGGCGGCATGGCCGGCATCCTGGTCGCGCCGATTCTGTTCGTGTCGATCGGCATGGGATCGACGATCGCGCTGAAAGCATTCGCGGCGACGATTATCGGCGGCTTCGGCGATGTCGCCGGCGCCATCGTCGGCGGTCTCATCATCGGCGTGATCGAAAGTTTCGCCGCCTACTACATCTCGGTTCCTTATAAGGACGCCTACGCGTTCCTCGCGCTGTTTCTGGTCTTGCTGTTTCGTCCGCAAGGCATCTTCGGCGAAAAAGTTTCGGAAAAAGCATGAGCGAAGCCGTGATCAAACCCGCCGCCTTGCTGCGCGCGGAAAGCAATTACAGCGGCCTGCTAGTACTCGCCGTGGTGGTGCTCGCGCTGCCCGTCATTCCGTTTTTCTTGCCGGTCAGCGACTATGTTCTGAACATCTTCATGAACTCGGTGACCTATGCCATCGCCGTGCTGGGCATGGTGGTGGTGCTGGGTTATGCGGGTCAGATCAATCTCGCGCAGGCCGCGTTCTTCGGTATCGGCGCATACGCGATCGGGCTCGGCACGCTCAGCTTCGGACTCAGTTTCTGGATTTCCCTGCTGCTGGGGATCGGTGCCGCCGCCGTTGCCGGACTGGTGCTCGGCCTGACGACCCTGCGGCTCGGCGGTCATTACCTCGCCATGATCACGATCAGCTTTCAGCAGATCTTCGATCTGGTGCTGGTGAACTGGATCGAAGTGACGAAAGGTCCCGACGGTATCCCCGGCATCATGCCGCCGTCGATCTTCGGCTACGAGCTCGCCGACAAGCGCGCGTATCTGCTGTTTTGCGCGGCGATGCTGTTCGCGATGATCTGGCTGGTGTGGTGGCTGCCGACCACGCGGCTCGGACGTGCGATGCGCGCGGTGCGCGACAACGAGCTCGCTGCGGAGACTATCGGGGTACATACGCTGCGAACCAAGGTGATCGCGTTCACCATCAGCGCCGCCCTCGGTGGCGTGGGTGGTGCGTTGTACGCATCGGGTTTTACTTATATCAGCCCGGACAACTTCAACTTTCTGCGTTCCATCGAATTCCTGACTGCGGTGCTGCTGGGCGGTGCGCAATCGCCGTTCGGTGCAGCACTCGGCACCGTGCTGATCGTGCTGCTGCCCGAGTGGCTGCGCTTCCTGCGCAGTTTGTACCTCGCGGTCTACGGCCTCGGCGTGATTTTGATCATGGTGTTCATGCCCGAAGGCATCTGGGGTCTGCTGCGCAACACCTGGCGCAAGATGCACGCGCTGCCGGCGCCGGTGATCGGCGCGATTCCGCCGCTGAGCTTCGACATCGCGGCGAGAACCGATCGGCCCACACTCAAGCTGGTCGGTTTACAAAAACACTTCGGCGGATTGAAAGCGGTCGATGGCCTCGACATCGAAGTCGCCGCGGGAACCGTACACGCGCTGATCGGTCCGAACGGTTCG
>JBBRGM010000148.1:0-9434 GCA_038240725.1 Burkholderiales bacterium
CCGTTTAGATATCGCGGTTCCAATCGGCCGATCTGCGGCCGGCGAAGCTCCGCGCATTTCTACGGTTAGTTGCGCTCTCGCGCCTCCACGCTTCATGGTTTTGTCCGCCGCGCCTGCGATCGCAGCAGCGCAACGCTGAAGCGCTGTACGCAAAGCCTCACAGCAAGATCGGGATGGCCTGACTACTGCCGGACACGCGTCGTCTTTAGAGTGCGTTCCTGTTCAGCAGCGCGAATCCATGCGCTGCGATTTTAGTAACGGGGCGAGCGCAACCATGACGACAACCGTACCGACTCAGACACGCATCGACTGGGTTCGCGCCTGGCGGGCGATCAACGCGTTGCGCGCCAACACGGACGACATTCAGCACGCATTCGAAGTGATGATTGCGCTGGACGGCGGCCAGATCGAAGCGATGTGCCAACGCTTCTGCGCGGAGCCCGGTGCGGCGCGACTGCTCACGCAGAAACCGTCTCTGCTGGCGACGCTGAGCGATTTCGATGCGGTGAATCGATTGCCCGACGGCTCGGTCGGCCGCGCCTACGTGAACATGATGCAGACCACGCAGTACGACGCCGACGGTTTGCGCAAGGCAGGCCAGCTCGCCGCAGGTCTCGAAGAATTGCTGCCGGGAGCCGACCGCCAGTGGTTCATCGAGCGCAGCGGCTGCATTCACGATTTGCTGCATGTGGTCAGCGGTTACGGTCAGGACTGGGCCGGGGAAGCTTCGTTGCTTGCGTTCGACTGCGGGCTCTCGCCATTGCGAGCGCACGTGATCGGTCTGCTCGGCACGATTGCTACCGCGCCGTGGTGGCTGATGCTTTGGGTGCAGCGCTTTATCTGGCGTGCGTGGGTGCGCGGCAAGCGCGCCCGTATCCCGCTTTCATTCCGCTGGGAAGAGGCGCTTGCGCGCCCGCTCGAAGACGTGCGGTGTGAACTGGCGATCGAGCCGGCATACGTTGCCCACCCGAACGGCATGCTGGCCGGCGGACAGCAGCATGGTCCATGGCGCTTTGCCGCGCATTGCAATTGATCTTGACCACAGGAGTTATCAACCGATGAAAACCAATTCGAGAAAACGCGTGTTCGCTATCGTACGGCGCGAGCTGATACGCATTCGCCGAGATCAGACGGCCGATTTCGAGAGCGACGTCGGCATGCAAAGCTCGCTGGTTGCCGACATCGGACTCGATTCTATATCCATGGTGCAAGCCATGATCGCGATCGAGCGGGCGCTCGATATCGGTGAGCTGTCGCTATCCGATTCGACCGACGCCGAACAGCGCATGAGGCCGGCCATGGTTGCCGTGTTATACGAGACGTTCGAGCCGAAGCCGCTGAGCTTGTGCTTGATGCTGCGCGCGCGGTTGATGCGAATGTCGTTGCCACGATAGCCGACGGTGCGTTTGAACAATTCGAGCATATGCTGACCGCTGGCGACATCGCAGCCGCCGTTGCCTTCGGTAGTCTTCGAAACGATGACTTGATGGCCGACCGTGCTGGTCGATACGCCGATACCGCCGCCGCCGAGGCCGGGTGCCATCTGCATGAAATCGAACACCGCGAAATGCAGGCGCCCCGGCACCGAAACGTCGGCTCGCTCGTACGCAGGTACCGCTTTGCGTTCCCACTGCGACAGCACGGTGAGGTTGGCGCCAGCCAGGAAGTCACCTGCGTTTGCTTTCCATTCTTGGTTCATGTGTGTCTCGTCCTCGTCGGAAATACGCGTTGAAATGGGTTCGGCGGTGAGCGCATCGCGCGCTCACCAAGCTCGACGGCGCCGAAGTTCGTGCTGCAAGTTCGACGTGCGCAACTGTACCGATGCGAAAAGCGGCGACGAATAGGGCAATGCCGAAATTCTCGTAGGGATATTCCTTCCCCGTGATTGCGAGAGGCGTAGTCAACGGTAGTAAATCGATGCGGTTTTCCGGCGAGGAGAATTAGTCTTAAACGAGCTGCCGGGGAGATGGGGGAACATCAATTTCATCTGGTTTGCATAACGCAGCAACGAGCCCTGAGATACGTCTACTCTTATCGGCCGAGTCGCCTCGCAAGAAATGTTTGCCCAAATGCAGCCAATTGACAAGTTCCTAAACTGTGGGAGATCATCAGCAGGGAAGCGGTAGCCGCGGTATGAGGGAGCAAGGTCTATCTCTGCAACGAAACACGCCTCGTCTACCTGGGCAGTACTGTTCTGACCAGGCCGGCGATGCAGAGTGCACAACACGAAAGGACGAGCCCGAAGCGGCACAGGGCCGAGATAGGACGGATACGCGTTGTGATCGCGGAATTACAGGGAAGGAACCTGGACTTGAAAAAAAGACTTCAAGCTCGGAGATGTCATCCGAGTGTCAGCGCAGGCGAAAGCGGCGGTGGTGTGTACGCACGATCCAGCTCGTATTCAGACATTCGTCGCGCAGACTGCCGTTGCATGATTCGATGAAGGCGATGTCGGTATGGTTGTCAAGCCGGGAGAACCCAACGTAATGCCGTTCTCATAGCGCCCGTTTTTAGGAGATCGGCGACGAGGATACTGTTCACAAGACGTTCGCTGCATTGATCGACGAAGTTCCTGTGGGGAATCAAGTCATCTTCGTGAGGCGCTCGAAGCCGAGCGAACGCAGTTCCAGACTCATCGATATGCAGGCTATCGCATTTGTTGGATCGCAAGGTCTAGCAGCTCACGCCTGACGAAGGGGATGCGATCGTTTGCGCGCGCTTTCCAGTGGAGTAACACGCGGCGCGATCGATACGGCATCTGCGGTCTGAGGCGGGAGGTCGGCAAATTAGTAATATGTATCTTGCGAGATCAACGGGAGTTTGATGCAGTAGAAATCTCCGGCTATTAGACCCGGCATATCTGCCAGATCTGGTCGGCTTTGCTCGCAGGTTTTTTCGCGCTTTCTACATCGCGTCGCTCACGCCGTCATTCATTGTGTTCGACGGTTCATGAGCGCTCTGTCGGCAGCGAAAGGCAGGCAGGCTTTCTTTCCGCGGCGCTCGAAGTTTCCGATGACGTAAGGACAATCTTATGCGCTCGCTCGGACCCGCCCGCGCAACTCAGCAGATTGAGGGCGAACGTAGTCGATTGGCATTTGCTCAAACTCACCGATGACGAAGAGTGAGCACGGCCGTGCTGGCTCCGAACGCGGACGTTCGCGGATCGGAATTGGTTCCACATAATACGGAGATGCGCAATGCAGCGACTTTTGCCTGGGCTTCTCGGCATCCTTCTGATGCTTCCGCTGGCTGCGCACGCACAGAGCGATTGGATCGATGAATTCCCATCCGTCACAGCGGTCGCGCTCGCAGCATATGCGGAGCTGAAGGTCACCTCTGAACGCGACAAGCTCGACATGACCCATGATGACGATTCGATCGCGATGAACCTCGCCGGGACCTTCGTCGTTTTGCGGCAGATCATGTTTCTGAAGTACAACGCCGAGCCATCGATGTCGAAGGAACGCGAGGACAAACTGGCCAAGCTGTTGGCGGCCTACGAGGAAGCTGAGCTCGCGATCGGCAAGGGTGCGCCGGGCCGTCACGGCTACATCACGCGCGGGCCGCCGACCGGTCAAGATTGTCGGGACCTCGAGTGCTACCGGCGTTGGTTCTTGTTGCACCTCAATGCCCATACGAGCCGGGCCGAGTATCGGCAGCGTGTGGTCAAGCGGCTCTTTCCATGCGGCGATCGCGCCAAGGAGCTGAATGATCTGAGTCAGCGCAACGCTTTGACGATACCTTACTTTCCTTCCCCGGCGGTGACACTGCGCATCGAACCGGAGCTCGCCCAGCTGGCGCCCGCGGGCTGTGCGACCTACGGCGGTGACGCCAACCAAAATGGTCTGTGCGACGATTGGGAGAAGCCTCTCGCCGGTGGCCGCGCCGCGGTCGCCTCCGGCTCGACATGCGCGCCCATCGTCTTGGACAAAGTCCGGATGGCTTCTGGCACTGGGCTCATCGTTACGCTCGCGAAAAATAGCGGCAAGGTCGGCGAGACCGCATCGTTTCGCGTGTCGCGTTCGAGCGGGCCGACGATGGACGCCAACGCGCAGCAGATCTGGACGGGCGAAACAAAAATTCAGTCCGGAACGAAGCCCGATGGGCCGCTGCAGGTGATTCTCGCGCAGGACATGTCGTTCAGGCTTGATCCGGTCGGTTCCGGTCCAAACATGGACAAGCCTTGGCTAATCGTGGAGGTAACGTCAGACAGGTCGTCCGCGCCGGTTGGTTGCGCGCGGCCGCTGCCGATCACGGATCTGTCGTGGGAACGGACTCACCATGGGGTCGGGTTGTTCGGGCCATACGCGGATGTCGGCAAGGCCATCTACCCTGCAGGCTTCAAGGCGCTGGTGTTGACAGGGAAACCGGGCGAATCGGGATACGTGATCCTGCGTCGCGATCCGGCAACCGGACCGCTGGTCTTCTATGCGACCGCGCCGGTGCCGGGGACCCAACCCACCTCGGCTGGTAAGCAGCCCAAATTTCTTGCCGAAGATTATCGCGCAAGCATCCAGGGGTCATTCGAGGATTCCTGCGAAGAGCTGGAGAATTTCGCTTTGATCGGCACGGTTCATACGCATCCCTCGGAGTGGGTCGAGCTTCCGAGCAACGACAACTTCTCGCTGAACGATTTCAATCAAGGAATCAGGATAGGCCGGACCGCCGCTTCGGACTTCGGAGGAGGGGTGGTCATTCGTCATGCCGCAGTCCGCGGAATCTTCCTGATTCCGATGGGTACGCTGCGCATTTTGATGTTCATCGCGAAAGCGGACGATCCGCTCTTCACCGATGACGAGATCGACCGGGGCAGTCTGTCGACGTTCTTCTCGGATACGTACGATAAGTACAAGCAGAGACAACAGGAGATCGGCCGCTATCCCGAGTCGCTCAAGAACTAATCGCGTAGTGTCCAGGTATGACTGACGAAAGCTCAATATCGAACCGAGTTATGACCATGCACCAGCTCCCAGATTGCCTGGATACCAATAGCATTACGGGTAACAGGCAGTAACGGCTAACTGGCGAGTCCCGGTAAAAGATCTTTTAATCCTTCAGCCATGGTCTGGACAGCCATCGCGGAGAGCAGCAGCCCGAGGATTCGAGTAGCGATATTCAGCCCCGTTAGGCTGAGACGCGCCGCGATCGCATGCGCTCTCGAAAGGGTGGCCCACGACAGCAGGCACACGACTGCGATACAGCAGATGATCGCAAGATGATGCGCAAGCCCACCTTGCTCGGCCGCGATAATCGAGGTGCTGATGGCGCCGGGCCCAGCAAGCAACGGGATTGCGAGGGGTACGACGCCGCCCACCTCACCGGTCTGCATTTCGCGTGCTTCAGCTTCGGTCTGACGCACGCCGCCTGGCTGTGCATTCAACATCGCCAGTGCCATCAACAACAGCACCAGTCCACCCCCTACGCGAAACGCCGGCAAGCTCGCGCCAATTAAGTGCAGCAGCGGATCTCCTAGAACCGTTGCGCAGCCGAGCACCACGAAGACGGTCAACGCGACGACGCGAGCCAGGTGAATGCGATCGGCGGAATTGTATGTGCTGGTAAAGGCGAGAAAGAAGGGGACCGCAAGGAAAGGATCGACGACTGCGGTGAGCGTCACCAAGAAGCGAAGATACTCGGTGATGGTTGCCATTGGTCTGCCTTTAGAATCTGCTGAAGCTACGTCGGGAATGCGGTACGGCATCGTCTCACCCTGTGAGCGAGGAGGCAAACTCGTCGATTCGATTCCTGCAACGCCGCTCCACCAGCACAGCTCCGACCCATTAAAACGCAGTAGCGGTCGCCTCGTGTATCCACGCCGTCTGCACGCAGACGTTGAGCAACCTGGGGCGCAAACGACCTTCCACGGAACCCTGTGCGTGCAGCTCCATTGTCCCCAGCGGTTCGATCTGGCAGAGCGCCTCGTTTGCCCTAACCGGCGCGGAACGCTAGCATGCCGTTTCTCCCCTACATTGCCGCTGCCAAGGAGCCGTTCGATGTCCGTGTTAGACCGTCCGATTCGGCCGCGCCGCAGCTTATTGTTCGTGCCGGGATTGCGGCCGGACCGCTTTGCCAAAGCCCTCGACGCCGGTGCGGATATCGTCTGCATCGACATGGAAGATGCCGTGGCGATGCCGCGTAAGGACGAAAGCCGCGCACTGACGTTGCCCTTGTTCGCGCAGCATGCGAGGGCAGACGTCGAGTTGATGGCTCGCATCAATCCGCTGTCGACGTTGCACGGGTTGAAAGATCTGCAGGGCATTCTGGAAAGCGCTGTGCCGCCGCCGTCGCTGATGATTCCGAAAATCAAGTCGGCGGAAGAAGTGCAATTGCTCGATAGCCTTTTGTCCACCAGCAGCACGCGTAATATTCGCTTTTGCGTGATCGTCGAAACCAATCAGGGTCTCGAGCGCGCGCATGAGATCGCGCGTGCGTCGGAGCGCATCGACTCGATGATTCTCGGCGCCGTCGACATGTCGGCCGATCTGCGCTGCGAGAAATCCTGGGAGCCACTGCTGTATACGCGATCGCGTCTGGTACATGCAGCCGCGGGTGCCGGCATCGATCTGCTCGATGTTCCGTATCTGAATCTCGATGATCCCGAAGGTTTGCAGTGGGAAGCGCAAGCCTGTGCACGCCTGGGCTTTACCGGCAAGGCGTCGATTCATCCGAATCAGCTCGCGACGATCCACGGCGCATTCACACCGACCGAAGCGCAGATTGCGCGAGCCCGCCGATGTGTCGCTGCGTTCGATGAGAATCCGACCGGCCTGGTCGTGCTCGACAACGAATTGATCGAGTTGCCGGTCGTGCGGTCGATGAAACGAATACTCGCGATCGCAGAGCGCGTGGGCGTCAAGTAAGCTCGTCGTGCGCCGTTTGTTGTAGAGGGCAGCGAGGGCAGATTGAAGTTGCGCCCGCAGGAGCGCAGTCGGCGGTAGGTTTGCACCCGAGCGCGCCGGATTCACGTATAGAGAGTCGGGTACACGTATCATCCAGAGGTAAGCATGAACATCGTTGAGAAAGAAATGTGGAGCGAGCTCAAGCGGCTCGCAATTGCAGAGGCGGACGGCGAGGCGCCGTTGTCGGCGCTCATGCACGACCGCGTGATCGATCATCCAGGTTACGCCGAAGCCTTGTCGCACTTAATCGCCGCCAGCCTGGCAAGCCCGGTCTTCGACGTCGATGCCATGTCCGACCTGACGAGCGAAATCATCACGGCGCATCCCGACATCGCCACATCGAGCATGTACGACTTGAAAGCCGCGTGCGAGCGCGATCCCGCCTGCGAAAATCCGCTGATCCCGTTTCTGTACTACAAAGGCTTCAAAGGCCTGCAGGGCTACCGCATTGCGCATGCGTTGTGGAACGCCGACCGCACCGGGCTCGCGCGCTTTCTGCAAAGCCGTATCACCGAAGTCTTCGCGCTCGACATTCATCCGGCCGCAGTCGTCGGCCGCGGCGTGTTCATCGATCACGCCACCGGCATCGTCGTCGGTCAGACCAGCGTGGTCGAAGACGACGTGTCGATGCTGCAATCGGTAACCTTGGGCGGTACCGGCAAGGAAACCGGCGATCGTCATCCGAAGATTCGGCGCGGCGTCATGCTCGGCGCAGGCGCGAAAATTCTCGGCAACATCGAAGTCGGCGAAGGCGCAAAAGTCGCCGCCGGCAGCGTCGTCACCAAGCCGGTGCCTGCGCACACCACCGTTGCCGGCGTACCTGCAAAGCCGATCGGCCGCCCGGCGTCCGACGTCCCCGCGTACGACATGAATCAAGATTTGGATTAACCTTCGGCCGAATTGCCAGCGAAAGCTTGCCTTGAACCGAACCCGGCGAAAGCTTGCCTTGAACCGAGACCATGGGACCCGGTGAGGAACAATAAAAATATGCTGTCGAGCCGCCCCGGCTTCTCTTCCCCGCGATGATCGTCCTCGAGAACGTTGCGAAATCGTTCGGCGAAAAGCACGCTCTCGCGCCGACCTCGCTCGCGCCGGTAGCGAAGCACACCACGGTTTTGATCGGGCCGAGCGGCTGCGGTAAATCGACTTTGCTGCGCCTAATGGTCGGACTGATTCAGCCAGACACCGGCAGAGTTTTGTTCGATGGTGTCGCGCTCTCGGCAAACAACATCGACAGCATTCGTCATCGTATCGGCTACGTGATTCAGGACGGCGGCCTGTTTCCGCACCTGAGCGCGGCGGACAACGTCAAGTTGCTGGCGCGCTACCTCAAGCGCGATCGAAAATGGATCGAATCGCGTGTGGCCGAGCTCGCCGAGCTCGTGCAGTTGCCCGCCACCGCGCTCGCCCGCTATCCAACGCAACTGTCCGGCGGCGAGCGCCAGCGCGTTGCGTTGATTCGTGCGCTGCTGCTCGATCCCGAAGTGCTGCTGTTCGACGAGCCGCTCGCGGCTCTGGATCCGGTCATCCGGCGCGGGCTGCAAGCGGATCTCAAGGATATCTTCGCGCGCTTGCAGAAGACTGTCGTCCTGGTCACGCACGATCTGCACGAAGCCGCATGGTTTGCCGACGAGATCGTGCTCATGCGCGACGGACGCATCGTGCAGCGAGGCAGCCTCGATGATCTTCTCATGCGACCGGCGGATCCGTTCGTCAGCGAGTTCGTGCATGCACACCGCGCCGATCCACGGCTGGCCGCGGCATGAGGCACGCGCTCTTTATCGTTGCGCTGTTGTGCGGGTCGCACGCTGTCACTGCCGACGACCAGCTCGCGATCGGCTCGAAGCGCTTCACCGAATCGTACATTCTCGGCGAGATCGCGTTGCAGACCGTACGTGCCGCGGGCACGCAAGCCGAGCACAAGCAAGGCCTCGGCAATACCGGAATTCTATTTGCCGCGCTGAAGAGCGGTGCGGTGGATTTGTATCCGGACTACACCGGCACTATCGCGCGCGAGCTGCTGAAAATCGAGGCGTCCGATCTTGATTCGCTCAATCGTGGACTGGCGCCGCTCGGGCTCGGTGCGGCAATTCCGCTGGGCTTCGAAAACACTTACGCGCTCGCAATGCTCGATTCGCAAGCGCAGCAGCTCAACATCGCGACGATCACCGACTTGATCAAACACCCGGACCTCACGTTCGGGCTGTCGCACGAATTTCTAAATCGCGGCGACGGCTGGCCGGGATTGAAGCACACCTACGCGCTGCCGCAGGAAGTCCGCGGGCTGGACCACGGTCTCGCGTACGAGGCGCTGGCGGCGGCGCAGATCAACGTGATGGACATCTACTCCACCGACGCGAAGATCGCAAAATACAAACTGCGCGTGCTGAAAGACGATCGCCATTTCTTTCCGGATTACGGCGCCGTGTTCATCTATCGCCTCGACGTGCCGAAGCGATTTCCGCACGCCTGGGCGGCGCTGCAGAAACTGCAAGGCAGCATCGACGCGCCGGCAATGGTGGCGATGAATGCGCA
>JBBRGM010000149.1:0-9419 GCA_038240725.1 Burkholderiales bacterium
CGATCATCGATCTATTGCCGAGTGACGCTCCGCTGACAACCGCGAAACCCGGCGGCGTGATCTTCTCGCAGGGCGAACGCGGCACGACCATGTACGTCATCGCAGAAGGCCAGGTCGATGTCGTGATCGACGGTAAAGTGGTCGAGAGCGTCGGACCCGACGGCATCGTAGGCGAAATGGCGTTGATCGATTCCAGTCCACGCAGCGCGAGCGCGATCGCGAGGGTGCGCTCCACGCTGATTCCCCTCGACGAGCAGCGCTTCATGACACTGATTGCCAAACAACCGGCATTCGCGCTGTACGTGATGCGCGCGCTGGCGGGGCGCCTGCGGCACATGGATACCGGGTTCACCGGAGTGGAGCGAAGGAGTGGGCGGGGCGACAGACGGTCTGGAGGCGGTTGATCCCACGCCGGTGATCTAAGTTCGGTGATCAGTGATCGGTGATCAGTGCTAAACCAATGAGATGATCAGAATCGAGCAGCGGCAAAGTGCAAAGGCAGTAATCGTTTGAACCTGCCGAGGTCGGTTACCACAAACCACTAACCCCGAATGTCCGGGGTTCACCGATCACAGATCACCGATAACTGATCACCGCCTTTAAATCACCGATCACTGATCACTGATCTTCAAGCTGCCTCGTGCATCGCTCCACGCACGATGTACCCACCCGATTTCTCATCGCGTTCTAACGTCACCAGGCCGCGGGCATTAGCTTCTTCCAGCAAGCCGGCGAAGCTCTTGAAGCCGTAGTACGACTCGTTGAAGCCGGGATTGCGGCGCTTGAGCGTCTGCTTGAGCATCGAGCCCCAGATCTTTTCGTCTTCGCCGCGCTCGGCGATGAGCGCGTCGAACGTATTCATCAGCAGCTCCAACGCCTGGGCTTTTTTTGCCTCGGGCTCGGGTGCGCCTTTATCCTCATCGTCCGCCGCAGGCTTGTCTTCCGTCGCCGGTGCGGTCGATTTGCTCCCTGCCTCGGGCTTCGCCTTCGCTGTGGTCGTAGGCTTTTTCCGACGCGGTCCGACCTTGGCTCTTTCTTCCCGCACCAGATCGTCGTAGTAGATGAACTCGTCGCAGTTCGCGATCAGCAGATCGGAGGACGACTGCTTCACGCCCACGCCGATCACCGACTTGTTGTTCTCGCGCAGCTTGGATACCAGCGGCGAGAAATCCGAGTCGCCGCTGATGATGACGAAGGTATCGACGTGCGACTTGGTGTAGCAGAGATCGAGCGCGTCGACGACCATGCGAATGTCCGCGGAATTCTTGCCGGACTGACGCACGTGGGGAATTTCGATCAGCTCGAACGCCGCCTCGTGCATGGGAGCCTTGAATTCCTTGTACCGCTCCCAGTCGCAGTAGGCTTTCTTCACTACGATGCTGCCCTTCACCAGCAGCCGCTCGAGGACCTTGCGGATATCGAACTTGTCGTACTTGGCGTCGCGCACGCCCAGCGCGACATTCTCGAAATCGCAGAACAACGCCATCGTGTAGGTGTCCTGGCTAGCGGCCATGCGGTCCACCGGTTACGTAGGTTTGGCGAACATCGGCCGGGTCGTTCAGGCGTCGATCAACCACGCGGCGGCTTGCCCGGGGTCACTTCGATTTCGACGCGGCGGTCCGGTGCGTAGCAGATGATCTTTTCCATACGCGGCAGGGCGTCGCAATCCTGCGTCTTCGGCATCGGTTCAGAGCCGCCCTTGCCCGCCGTCTGGATGCGCTTGGGATCGATGCCCTTGGCGCTGAGATACGATTTCACGGCGTCGGCGCGGCGCTTCGACAAACGCTGGTTGGTGATCGCCGAACCGGTCGGATCGCTGTAGCCGACGATGCTCACGGTTTCGTACTCGGAACCTTTGAGTTGATTCGCCAGGTCATCCAGCTTCTCGCGTCCCAGCGGCTTGATCGATGCGCTCGACAGCGGGAACAGCGCGCCGGCGGACAGGGTCATCTTTTCCAGAGCCGATTGCGACATCGGCCGGGTGTCGGCCAGCGCCGTGATGATCTGATCCTTGACATCGCGATCGCTCGGCGGCGGTTCCAGCGGGCGCTCGTTGCGCGCGGCGGGCGGCGGCAGCGGCACGACTTCGGCCGGCTCGTCACGCTGGCGCGGTATGCGTGCAACCGGGGAGGTGGCCGCGTACGGACGCGAGGCCTGCGCGGCGGCGACGGCATTGGCGGAAGGCCTTGCCGCTACCTGGCTGTCGCAATCGGCGATCGCGGCATCCGTGGTCCAGTGCCCAGTCCGCACGCATTGACCAAGCATTCCGGTGCGGATGGTGCGATTCGGCGTGTCGTGCGCATAGGCACTGCGCGCCGAAGCGTCGCTGGCACCGCGCCCGGTCGGCTCCGGATCCTGGATTGCCGACTCCATTTTGAGTGCGACCTTCGGTGCCGGTCGTTCAGCCACATCGTTGTCGTTGGACATGAACGGCAGCCAGCCGAACAGTCGTTTGTACCAAGGCGGACGCCGGTCTTGCACTTCATTTTCGGTGTGCATCGTCCGCACGGGCGGGCTCGCCACCGTTTCGGTCGAATTGCGCGCTGCCGGCAGTGGTGTGGCGGCCTGCGGCTGCTGCGCGGGCGCTTCCTGCACCGGCGTGTACTGCGTCGGCGCGCTCGGCTGAATGGCGTCGGACCTCGGCAGCGGCTGCTGGTCCATCAAACTGGGCGGTGGCAACGCCGCGCCGGGCTGATTGTCCGCCGCGTTGATTGCCATCGGAAGCGTCGCGAGCAGGACGGGAAATGCGTGTGCAAGCAAACGCACGGAAGGCTTCAGTGTGAAGCGCATGTTGGCTCCTTGAAGGGATCGGGCGCAAAGCGCAAACCAGCTTTGCGAGGTCGACAGAATGTCGGCTGCCGGGTACAAGCGCGGATTATAGCCGTACTCAGGGGCGCCCGGGCCATCGGCTTGCGGCAGCCGATCACGCGGCGGCAGCGCGGCTGGCGTGGGGCTGCGCGAAAAACTCGCCTACCGCGCCAACGACGCCGGCGATATCGTCGCGATTCACGTCCAGATGCGTCACCAGCCGGATCGGATTGCCCGCGCTGATCAGCATGCCACGCGGTTTCAGAAACTGGCGCAGCGGCTCGACCAGGCTTGCCGGTACGGCAGCGAACACCATGTTGGTCTGCGCTGTGCCGTCGCGGATGCCGATGCCATCGATCGCTGCGAGGCCGCGGGCGAGCAGGCGCGCGTTGTCGTGATCGTCGCGGAGCCGGACCACGTTGTTCTGCAGTGCGTACAGACCGCCCGCTGCGAGCACGCCGGCCTGGCGCATGCCACCGCCGAGCATCTTGCGCCAGCGGCGCGCCTTGGCGATCAGCGCCTCGCTGCCGCACAGTACAGAACCGACCGGAGCGCCCAAACCTTTGGACAAACACACCGACACGGTATCGAACCAGCGAGCGATTTCGCGCACATCGACGCCCTGCTCGACTGCCGCGTTGAACACACGTGCGCCATCGAGGTGAATCGCGAGCTGATGCGCGTGTGCGAAATCGTGTGCCCGCCGCAGATATTCGAGCGGCAGCGGCTTGCCCGCCTGGGTATTTTCCAGACACAGCAAACGCGTGCGGGCGAAATGCGAATCGTCGGGCTTGATCGCGCCGGCGACGCGATCGAGATCGAGCGTGCCGTCGGCTTCGTAGTCCAGCGGCTGCGGTTGGATGCTCGCGAGCACCGCGGCGCCGCCGCCTTCGTACTTGTACGTGTGCCCCTGCTGACCGACGATGTACTCGTCGCCGCGCTCGCAATGCGACATCAGCCCCAGGAGATTGCTTTGCGTGCCGCTCGCGACGAACAGCGCGGCATCCTTGCCGAGCATCTGCGCGGCAAGCTCTTCCAGGCGGTTGACCGTTGGATCTTCGCCGTAGACATCGTCGCCGACATCGGCAGAGGCGATGATCGCGCGCATCTCGGGCGACGGACGAGTAACGGTATCGCTGCGCAGGTCGATGACTTTCATGCTGGACTCCGTACGGTTTGCAAGATGGTACCGCAAGCGCGGCGCGGACTACATCGCCTGGCCACCGCCGTCATCATTTCTTGAACGGGTTGTTCTTGTCGAACCAGTCGGCTGCGCGCGTGCGTTCTGCGTCGCTGAAACCGGTCAGGTGCTCCGACTGCGGATTCAGATACAGCGCGGTGCCGAGCGCATGCTGGCGTTCGCGCGCATCGGTAGCGTGCTTCGCTTCGAACGAATACGCCCACGCCAGCGGCCATGCGCGCTGTTGCCTGCGCGCAAGATCGAGCAGCAGCTTACGATAGCGTTCGTCGCGGGTTGCCTCGTACAGCTTCTCGCATGCTTCCAGCAGTTGAAACGTAGCGGGGACGCTGAGCGGCTCCAGTCCCGCGAGCTCGATCTGGCTTTCCCACAGGGCACCGAGCGCCGCGTCGGCATCGCCTTCGAAGCCGCGCCAGTAAGCGCGTGCGAGCAGCAGATAAAACGCCGGGACGCCATCGTCGCCCGCGCTCGCCAGCAGCGGCGGGATGTCCGCCGCCGCGCGCGTCTGGCCGAGACTTAACGTGAGATACGGCAGCGCGAACGCCGCGCCCGCACGGATCGCCGGCGCCAGCTCGCGAAAGCGACTGGTTGCCGTCGCGAAGTCGCCGCGCTTGATCGCGTCGTAACCCACGGTGAGCTGGGCAACGGTTTTGTCGGACGAGCGCTCGAACAGCGATAGCACACCAGCCACCGTTTTCGGATCGGTCGCGCGGTCGATCAGCAAAACGTTGAACACGAAGTTGCCTTTGATCTGCGCTTCGGTCTCGACGCTGCCGGACAGGCTCTTCCAGCGTTTCGCGAACGCGATCACATCGAGAGCGGGTGTCTGCGCCATGCGATGCGCCTGCTCGGCGCCGCTCCACGGTCCGATATTCTCGAACCGCTTGGCCGCTTCGTAGAATAATCGCCATCCGGTTTCCAGCTCGTTCAGCACGAAAGAAATTTCGGCGGCATTGGTGAGCGCACCGTTTGCCTGCAGCGATTCATGCATGCGCTGAGCGCGGTCGCGCGCATCGCGCCAGCGGCCGTTCAGCTGCGCCAATCGCATGGCACTCCAGAGCGAGCCCACCGAGCCGCCCGGTTCGCGCGCGGCAATTTCATACAACGGCCGTGCGAGATCCGGCTCACCCGCCCACAGCAGCACCTCGCCGGCCTGCGCGGCCGCCTGCGGCGCCGGCACGCTTGCGCTCTCGGCAGACGCAAATGGCGGATAGGCCAACAATGTCGCCTGCGCATTCTGAAATTCGCGCACCGCCAATAGCGTTTTCGCCAGCAGCAGGCGCGATTTCCAGTCGCTCGGATAGGCCTTCACGGCTTGCGACAGCAGATCTGTCCGCGTGGCGATGTCGCCGCGTTGCTGTGCGAGGCGCATCAAAAAGCGGTCGCGCGCTGGATGGCCCGCGAAGCGATCCCGATTGAGCGCGAGGATCTGTTCGGCGTCCGCGTTGAGCCCCGCCGAGCGCAGCGCTGCGTAGGTTCGTTCGAGCAGCGTGAAGTCGCTGCGCGTGTAGCTGAGCGCGCGCACCAGACGCGACGTTTCGCTTCGGCGCGCGGCGTCGAGCGCCGCTGCGGGCATCGAGGTCGCACGCACTGCGTTGAACGGCGCCACCCACGGTCGCGGCGGCTCATCGTCGGCAACCGCGTCGAACGGCGCGAATGGCGTGGCGAGCATCTCGACCAGTCGACCGCGTCCGCCTTCCCAGCTCGCGATGTCGCGCGCCAGACGCGCCGTGCGCTGTTGCCGGACGAGATCGATTACCACCGGTTTGGCAAGATCCAGCTCGTGCAACGCGATGGCGATCTCGGTCTCGAGCGCCGGATAGCCGCCGAACACCGGCATCAAGGCGTAGTTCATGTCGAGCAGCGAAGCGGCACTATGCGCGCCCGCCGTTCGCGCTGCACGCATGAGCGCGACGCGATTGGCGGCGAACAGCGCATCGTAGACATCCCACTCTGCCAACCGATCCGAAGCCGGCTGCGCACGGAAATCCTTACCCCGCGCCAGCCAGAACGCGCGGTACGTACGCTCGATTGCAGCGCCGGTTCGCACGACTTCCTCGATCGTTTGCGGCATCGAAGTGGCCGGGGTAACCAGGCGCCGCAGGATGTAATGCGGAGAATCGACAACCGGCACGCCGAGTGCGATCAACTGCTGCGACACCGCGCGCTGGGTGGCGCGAGACGCTTGTTCATCTGCGGACATCGGCGTCGCCAGCCATGCGGCGTAATTCGGCGCGGCGTTGATCAACGCCTGACGCCGTTCCGCCTGCCCCGCGCTGCGTCCATAACGGCCGCGAAGATTTTCGATATCCAGCCAAGTCGTGATGGCTGCCGTCGGCGTGGTGATGTGCGAAGCAGTCTCTTGTGCCTGCGGGAAGTTGCCTTGCGCCAGCGCCAGCACCGACTGTGCTTCGATCGACGTTTGCCCGCGCAATTCTGCGAGCGCGTACGGGCGGCGATTCAGATGTATCGCGGCGCGAGCGCGCAGCACGTGAATCGCTTCGCTCGGCGCGTTGTCGCGCAGCGCGATCAGCGAGCGTTCCCAGAGATGATCGCCGTACAAATCGCCCGGCTGATAAGTTGCGGCGAGAAATTGCAAGCGCTCAGCTCGTACGGTCGCGGAGCCGGGATCGCTCGCCAAAGCGATCAGCGTTTCAGGCAACTCAGCAGCAGATGCGAGGGCCGTCGGCGCGACATTCGTTTGCTGGCCGGCGGCCAGTTCGAGTTGGGCGACGACTTGCGCAGCGCTGGCGGCGAACGCGAGCTCGGGCGGCAACTCATCTGTGAATGCGAACGGCCCCCAGCCCACTGCGTCGCCGCCGGCCCAGCGCGATTTCGCGCCGGCCTCGCGCGAAAATTTCTGCACCGTGATCTCGAACGTGCGGCGATCTTCGCTCAAGGTCGCCTGTGCGATGACAACCCAGCGTGCACCGGCAGATTGCGCCAGCGCCAGGCTGCGGGACGGGTCATGCGTGCGCGCCGACGGTCCGAGCGCGCGCGCCACCAAAGTCGGATCCAGCACGCACAGCCCCTGTTTCTCGATCTCCGCCGCCAGATAGCGGCCGATCAACGAGCGCGCCGGCCGGTCGAGCGATGCCGCACTGCCGTCCGTGTCGATCGGCGCGACCATCACGTCGCACGTGTGGCCGGCCAACGCCTGCGCGAAAATTTTCTGCTCGCGCTCGAGCCAGCCGGACGATCGGATCCGGTCGGGCGCGAGCTCGACGACGATCTGATCGACTTCCGCCCGCAAATAAATCCCGGCGCCCGCTGCGATGCCGATGAGCATCACGCCGACCAGCAGCATGCCCGCGACCGACTGCAGCGTCTCGCGAAAACTATCGGCGCCGCGCCGACCGGCCGACAGCGTTTGCAACCCCGAGATAAACAACACACCGCCCGTCAGCGGCAGCACGCCCGCCACGATGTACGCGCCCACCGAAGCGATGTCGGCCCACCAGACACCGGAGCCCATTGCGAATTCAATGAACGGCCCGGCGGAGATCGTCGCAAGCCAAGCGGACGCGAGTCCGGGCAAAAGCAAGCGCAGAAACGGCGAGGTATTCAGATTAGCGGCATACGAGATGCGCTCGCTGAATGTCCAGATGCCCGCACCGAGAATCGCACCGCCCACCGCTTGAATCCCGCAGTGGCGGTAAAAATGGCCGTCGAAGTCGAGCGCGAACAGGTATGCGGCGCCCGCGCTAAGCAGCGCAAAGCCGGCCGCTGTGATGAGCAGGCCCCAGGGAAGGTTTATGCGGCGCACGAACTACGGTGATCGGTGATCAGTGATCGGTGATCGGTGCCAAAGGCGGTGATCTGTGATCGGTGATCTGTGATCGGAAACAGCGTGAAGGTGATCGGCGATCGCTTAATCGGGAGCGACTCCGGAGATCGGACCTGACCCGCCATTTGCCTTCCCCTTTGTTCAATATGCATTCAATAATTTTTTCGACGAACGCTGCTTCACCTTAAACGGTCGGCGACCGTCATCACTGGTTTTCACCGATCACTGATCACTGATAACCGATCACCGCATTTAGGTCACTGATCACAGATCACTAGTTTTCAGGTCACCGATCACCAATCACCGCCGTGATCATCTGATCACGGCAAAAGGTCCATCTGCCAAAGCATGAACGTGTAGGTGAACGCGATCTCGTGCAGATAATCGTAGCGGCCCGAAGCGCCGCCGTGGCCGGCTTCCATGTTGATCTTGAGCAGGACTGGATTCGCATCGGTCTTCAGCGTGCGCAATTTGGCGACGTATTTTGCCGGCTCCCAGTACATCACCTGGCTGTCGTTGAGCGAGGTTTCCACCAGCATCGCGGGATAGGCGCGCGGTGCGAGATTATCGTAGGGCGAGTACGACAGCATGTACTCGAAGTATTCGCGCTCGTTCGGGTTGCCCCACTCTTCGTACTCGCCCGTGGTCAGCGGCAGGCTGGCGTCGAGCATGGTGTTGATGACATCCAGAAACGGGACTTCGGAGACTACGGCGCGGAACAAGTCCGGACGCAGATTGGCGACCGCGCCCATCAGCAAGCCGCCGGCGCTGCCGCCTTCGATGACGAGATGCGCAGAGTCGGTCCAGCCGGCGGCGATGAGATGTTCGGCGGTTGCAATGAAATCGGTGAACGTGTTGCGCTTGGCCAGCATGCGGCCTTGATCGTGCCACTTCTTGCCCATCTCGCCGCCGCCGCGGATGTGTGCAATGGCGTAGACGACGCCGCGATCGAGCAGAGACAAGCGCGACGAGCTGAAATGCACGTCGGATGGAAATCCATACGCCCCATAGCCGGTGAGTAACAGCGGCTGCGGCGCCGATGCGCGCATATCGCGCTTGTACACGAGCGACACCGGCACCATGGCGCCATCGCTCACGCGAGCGTACGTCAGCTCGGATGCATAAAGCGCAGGGTCGTAACCGCCGAGCACCTGCTCCTGCTTGAGCAGCGTGCGCTGCCGCGTTCGCATGTCGTAATCGAACACCGATGAGGGCGTGACCAGCGATTGATACGCGAAGCGGAAAATTTGCGTATCGAACTCGGCGTTACCGGCGCTGGAAACGGAATACGCCGGTTCGGGAAACTCGATCGTATGCGCCTCCCCGGGGGCGAAGCTCATCACGCGCAATCTCGGGAAACCGCCGGCACGCTCGTGCACCAGCCAATGCTGCGAGAACAGATCGACGTCTTCGAGCATGATGTCTTCGCGATGCCCGATCAGCTCGGTCCAGTTGTCCTGACCGGCATTGGCAACCGGTGCGGTGACCAGACGTCCATTGCGGCCGCGGTCATTGGTAACGATGTAGAACAGATCGCCGCGATGGTCGACGGAATATTCGTGCTCGGGCGTGCGCGGCGCGACCATGCGAGGCGACGCTTCCGGCTGATCTGCCGGGATCGTGTAG
>JBBRGM010000150.1:0-9411 GCA_038240725.1 Burkholderiales bacterium
CCCACACCGGCTGTGTCCATAGCTGGATGCGGCTGATGAGCGTAATGCCGTGCGTCACCAGCGGAATGATCACCAGCGAGCTGATCAGATAGCCGAGGGTGAGCGGCAGCTTGAAATACAGCTCGAGTGCGAGCGACATGATCGCCGCCTCGATTGCGAAGAAGATGAACGTGAATGACGCGTAGATCAGCGAAGTGATGGTCGAACCGATGTAACCGAAGCCAGCGCCGCGCGTGAGCAGATCCATGTCGACGCCGTGCTTGGCGGCGTAGTAGCTGATCGGCAGACCGGTCAGGAAGATCAATATGCCGACGACGACGATCGCCCAGAACGCGTTGGTGAAGCCGTAGCTCAGCGTAATCGATCCGCCGATTGCTTCGAGCGCCAGAAACGAGACCGCGCCCAATGCGGTGTTGGCGACCTTGAACTCGGACCATTTGCGAAACGAGCGCGGCGTGAAGCGCAGCGCGTAATCTTCCAGCGTCTGATTGGCGACCCACGTGTTGTAGTCGCGTCTGATTTTGATGATGCGTTGAGTCGCCGCGGCAGAAGTCATCGTATTACCAGGGAGACGTGATCGGACGCCAACAAAAAAACATCTTCGGCAAAACATCTTCGGCAACATCGATGGCTCGACGCGCCTCGCACTCGTGATCGAAATCGAGCCGCCGGCATCAAAGCTCTTTCGCAACATTCGCACCACTGCTGCGCCAGCTGTTCATCTGCCCGGGTTGTTATGCCCGCGGCGAAACGCGCAGCTAAATACGATCGCACAACAACCACTTCACCCCCACCGCGCGCGATCGCAACGTATCGCGCGCGCGAACGCCCGTGCGCTCGAAGTGTGCCGATCGCGAATTTTGCGCACACCGATAGTGCGCTCCGTCCGTAGCGCAGTCGGCGTTTGAGAGCGACGAAGCGTGCAAATCGGCGTGCGTCGAACACTACGTCAACTGACGTATTGTTGCGTTCGCACATCGCCGCGTAAGTTAGCCGCCACACGAGTCGACGACGCTCGATTCGCACCGCATGCGTGGTCTTGGTGACTGCGAAGCGATCGGGCGTTACGCAGCGATTGGAATTCTTACCTGAGATAAGTTTTACTTGAGAAAGGAGTACTCGATGAAACGTCGTACGCTTCCCGAACTCGTGTCGCCGACCCGCCGCAAGATAGCACTCGGGATCGCTTCACTGCCGCTGGTCACCATCGTCGGCGGGCTTCCCGGCCGCGTTGCGGCCGCCGATTATCCGACCGCTAAAGTCAGCACCACCGGTCTTGCCGTCGCAGACAAAGAAGTCACCGTCGGCCAGCTGCATTCGGCAACCGGCACCATGGCAATCAGCGAGACCGGCTCGATCCAGGCTGAGCGCTTGGCGATCGATCAGATCAATGCAATGGGTGGTGTGCTGGGACGCCAGGTCAAGATCGTGCAGGAAGACGGCGCCAGCGATTGGCCGACGTTCGCTGAAAAGGCGAAGAAGCTGATCGTCAATGACAAGGTCGCCACCGTGTTCGGATGCTGGACATCGGCGTCGCGCAAGGCCGTGCTGCCGGTGTTCGAGCAGTACAACAATCTACTCTACTACCCGACCTTCTACGAAGGCCTCGAGCAGTCGAAGAACGTGATCTACACCGGGCAGGAAGCCACCCAGCAGATCCTCGCCGGCCTGGACTGGATCACGAAAGAGAAGAAAGCCAAGACCTATTACCTGATTGGTTCCGATTACATCTGGCCGCGCACGTCGAACAAGATCGCACGCAAGCACATCGAGAACGTGCTTAAAGGCACCGTCGTCGGTGAAGACTACTTCCCGCTCGGCCACACCCAGTTCGGCTCGTTGATCAACAAGATCAAGTTGAAGAAGCCCGACGTCGTCTACAGCATCATCGTCGGCGGCAGCAACGTCGCCTGGTACAAGCAACTGAAAGCAGCCGGCGTCACCGCAGCTAATCAAAACCTGCTGACCATCTCGATGACCGAAGACGAGATGCTCGGCATCGGTGGCGAGAACGTCGAAGGTTTCTACGCTGCGATGAAATACTTCCAGAGTCTGGATAACCCCAACAACAAGAAGTTCGTGGAAGCGTTCAAGGCCAAGTACGGCAAGACCGCTGTCATCGGCGACGTTACGCAAGCGGCCTATCTCGGGCCATGGCTGTGGAAAGCGGCAGTCGAAAAAGCCGGCAGCTTCGACATCGACAAGGTGGTCGCCGCATCGCCCGGCATCGAGCTGAAGACCGCACCGGAAGGCTACGTCAAGGTGCACGAGAACCATCACCTGTGGAGCAAGCTGCGCATCGGCATCGCGCAGAAAGACGGTCAGTTCAAAGTCGTGTACGAGTCCGGCTTGATCGAACCGAATCCGTTTCCCAAGGGCTATCAGTAATCCCAAGGGCTATCAGTAATCATCGGTTATCAATAATCAGGGTCACCGATAATTCCTGGTTACTCAGAACCGCGAATAGCGATCAGCAATTCAACACGGCAACGAGCAATAGGTCGCGCCTGCTATCCCGATCGCAAGTCTCGCCACCGGCGTGTGGTGGACGAGCGGCGATCGGGGGACGCGGCTGCAGCAGCGATGCAAACGCGATGTGCAAATCCGCAGAGGCGAAGAGGCGAAGATGGATGTCAGTCTAAGTGAGTTCATGTCGATTTTGGCCATGCAGGGGTTCAATGGCCTGAGCTTCTTCTGCGTGCTGTTGCTGATGGGACTCGGCCTCGCGATCATCTTCGGACAAATGGGCGTCATCAACATGGCGCACGGCGAGTTTCTCACCATCGGTGCTTACACAACGTATCTGTTTTCCAAAGTTACCCACCAGTATTTTCCCTCGCTGGTGAATGTTTATTTTCTGTTCGCCATCGTCGGTGGATTTGTCGTTGCGTTCGCCGCCGGTTACGTGATGGAGCGGCTCGTCATCCGGCATTTGTATCGGCGGCCGCTCGATTCGCTGCTGGCGACGTGGGCGATCGGGCTCGCCATGCAGCAGGCGTTTCGCTCGACCTTCGGTGCGAAAGAAGTCAGCGCCACCTTGCCCGACTGGATCATGGGCTCGTGGAAAGCCTCGCCGAGCATCGACATTCCGCTGAATGGACTGTTCGTGATGGCGCTCACCATTATTTTGACAGCGGTGGTGCTGCTGTTTCTGTATCGCTCGCGCTGGGGTTTGCACGTGCGCGCGACTATGCAGAACCGTGCGATGAGCGGCGCCGTGGGCATCAATACCAAACGCGTAGACCGCATCACATTCGCTGTCGGCTGCGGTATCGCTGGAATCGCCGGCGCTGCGTTCACCACGATCGGCTCGACCGGCCCGACCAGCGGATCGCTTTACATCGTCGATTCATTTTTGGTGGTCGTCTTCGGTGGCGCAGCGAGTCTGCTCGGTACTGTCGCCTCGGCGTTTACCATCTCGCAAGCGCAATCCACGCTGGAATTTTTCATGACCGGTTCGACGGCGAAAGTGCTCACGCTGGTCACCATAGTTCTGATCCTGCTGGCACGGCCACAGGGCTTGTTCGCGATGAAGGTCCGTAGATGAATACGAGAGATATCAGCATTCCGGTCGCTGCAGATACGCCGGACAACGTGCCGCCTTTTGTAGTGCCACCAACTGTCGTAGTACCTGCAACGAGAACGCGCCCAAAGAGCTGGTTGCAGAACAATTCCGACTTGCTCGGATTTGTAGGTCTCGCGGTGTTGATTCTGCTGGTGCTGCCGCTTGCGCTGGATGCGTTTCGCCTGAACCTGGTCGGCAAATATCTCAGCTACGCATTCGTTGCGGTGGGCCTGGTGATGTGCTGGGGCTACGGCGGCATTCTCAGCTTGGGACAAGGCGTGTTCTTCGGCCTCGGCGGCTATTGCATGGCGATGTTCCTGAAGCTCGAAGCGTCCGATCCGATCAGCACCAAGATTCAATCTACTCCCGGCATTCCGGACTTCATGGATTGGAATCAGCTCACCAAGCTGCCGCTGTTCTGGGAGCCGTTCCATTCGTTTCCGCTGACGTTGGTGGCGATGTTTCTCGTCCCCGGCCTGCTCGCGTTCATCCTCGGCTTCGCGTTGTTCAAGCGTCGCGTGGGCGGTGTCTACTTCGCCATCATCACGCAGGCGGTCGCTGCCATCCTGACGATTCTAATTATCGGTCAGCAGGGCTTCACCGGCGGCGTGAACGGCATGACCGATCTGCGTACCTTGATGGGCTGGGACGTGCGCACCAACGGCGCCAAGTACGTGCTGTATTTCGTCAACGCCGGCCTGCTGCTCGGCTCGGTGCTGCTGTGCCGCTGGATCTTGAAGACCAAGCTTGGTCTGCTGCTGCTGGCAATGCGCGACAAAGAAGACCGTGTACGTTTCTCCGGCTACGACGTGTCGAACTTCAAGGTGTTCGTGTTCGTGCTCGCCGCGCTGCTGTCCGCGCTGGGCGGCGCCATGTTCACTTTGCAAGTCGGTTTCATGTCGCCATCGTTCGTCGGGATCGTGCCGTCGATCGAGATGGTGATCTACACCGCTGTCGGCGGGCGCATGTCGCTGGTCGGTGCGGTATACGGCAGCTTGGTGGTGAACTACGGCAAGACGGTTTTCTCCGAGCACTTTCCGGAATTGTGGCTGTTCATGATCGCGGCCCTGTTTCTCTCGGTGGTGATGTTCTTTCCGAACGGCCTCGCCGGTATCTGGGAAGACCACGGCACGCGCATTCGCGGCTGGATGAGGAATATCTTCACGACACGTTCGTCGCGTGCGGCGCGAACCTCGCCTACGCCAGGCACAGCGATTCCCGCCTCACCGCAATCTTAAGGAACATACGTGAGCCATCCCATTCTGGCTATCGAAGACCTCACGGTTTCATTCGACGGATTCAAGGCGGTCGACGGCTTAAACCTGTACATCGACAAGAATGAGGTGCGCGTCGTTATCGGCCCGAACGGCGCCGGCAAGACGCCCGTGCTGGATTTGATCTGCGGTCGCACGCGTGCGACCAAAGGCTCGATCATGTTCAAGGACATCGAGCTCACGCGCATGTCGGAGCATCGGATCGTGCGCGCCGGCGTCGGCCGCAAATTTCAAACGCCGTCGATCTACGAGAATCTGACCGTGTACCAAAACCTCGAAGTGTCGTTTCCGCGCGGACGCACGGTGTTCGGCGCGTTGGCGTTCAAGCGTACCAACGACGTCGCCGATCGCGTCGCGCAGGTCGCTGAAGAGATCTATCTCGACGATGAGCTCGAAGTCGAAGCCGGCCTGCTGAGCCACGGCCAGAAGCAATGGCTCGAGATTGGTATGCTGCTGATGCAGGAGCCTGAGCTGCTGATGCTCGACGAGCCGGTCGCCGGCATGAGCGTGCGCGAGCGCGAGCGCACGGCGGATCTGCTCCAGCGCATCAGCGCAAATCGCTCCGTCATCGTGATCGAGCATGACATGGAATTCGTCAAGAACATCGCACACCGCGTAACCGTGCTGCATCAGGGAAAAATTCTCGCTGAAGGCAGTATGGAGCAGGTGCAGAGCGATCCGCGCGTGATCGAAGTCTATCTCGGTCATTGAACGTCGAGGATAACGATGCTGAATGTACGCAATCTGCAGGTCTGCTACGGTCAAAGCCAGGTAATCGAAGATCTGAGCTTTAAAGCGGAAAAGAACGAGATCGTCGCGATCATGGGACGTAACGGCATGGGCAAGACCACCTTGTTCAAAGCGCTGATCGGCATGCTGCCGCTGCGCAAAGGACAAGTGGAGCTCGGCGGCTATGCGATCGGTAATCTGGAAAGCTATCAGCGCGTCGCCAACGGTCTCGCGTATGTGCCGCAAGGCCGCATGATTTTTCCGACGCTTTCCGTGCTGGAAAATATTCAGACCGGCCTGCCGCGCTCGGCGCAAGGCCAGGTGCCCGAGGAAATTTACGCGCTGTTCCCGGTGCTGGCCGACATGCGCAAGCGCAAAGGCGGCAACTTGTCCGGCGGACAGCAGCAACAACTCGCGATCGCACGTGCGCTGGCGAGCAACCCGAAAGTGCTGCTGTTGGACGAGCCGACGGAAGGCATTCAGCCGTCCATCATCAAAGACATCGCGCGAATTCTGAAAGAGATTCGACGGCTGCGCGAGATCACCATCGTCGTATCGGAGCAGGTGTTGAGCTTTGCGCTCGAGATCGCGGATCGCTTCTATGTGATCGACGGCGGGCGCTTCATCCACGAGGATACGCGAGAGAATGTCGATAGCGCGAAGATCAGCCGCTATCTCGCGGTATAGAGCAGCAAAGGGGCGCTCGAGCCTCCCCCCTGTGGTTTGGGCGCCCCACCTAATTTAGGTAGATAATTTATCTCGTTTAGATAATTATAAGACACGAACTGCAACGTACAGAAGAGGAAACCATGCCAGAGAAGCTCATTAAGATCGACCTGTCGGCCTCGCCGTATCAAAACGAGATGATCCACAATCGCTGGCATCCGGACATTCCGATGGTCGCGTGGGTTAAGCCGGGCGACGACTTCGTGGTGGAAACCTACGACTGGACCGGCGGCTTCATCAAGAACAACGATTCGGCCGATGACGTGCGCGACATCGATCTATCGATCGTACATTTCTTGAGCGGCCCGATCGGCGTCGAAGGTGCGGAGCCCGGTGATCTGCTGGTGGTCGATCTACTCGATATCGGCGCGCTGCCGGAGAGCCTCTGGGGGTTCAACGGGTTCTTCTCGAAGAAAAACGGCGGCGGCTTTTTGACCGAGAAATTTCCGCAGGCGCAGAAATCGATCTGGGACATCAGCGGGCTCTATACGCATTCGCGCCACGTGCCCAACGTGAAGTTCGCCGGCTTGATTCACCCCGGATTGATCGGCTGCCTGCCGGATCAGAAACTGCTCGACACCTGGAACAAGCGCGAAATCGATTTCATCGCGACCAATCCGACGCGCGTGCCGCCGTTGGCAAACCCGCCGTTTCCGAAGACGACGCATGCGGGTAAAGCAACCGGTGCGGCGAAAGAGAAGGTCGCAGCGGAAGGCGCACGTACGGTGCCGCCGCGTGAACACGGCGGCAATTGCGACATCAAAGATCTCTCGCGCGGCTCGAAAATTTTCTTCCCGGTGTATGTAAAAGGCGGCGGTCTGTCGCTGGGCGATCTCCACTTCAGCCAGGGCGATGGCGAAATTACGTTCTGCGGCGCGATCGAAATGGCCGGCTGGGTACACATGAAGGTGGAGGTGATCAAAGGCGGCGTCGCGAAGTACGGCATCAAGAATCCGATTTTCAAACCGAGCCCGATCACGCCGCATTACAACGATTATCTGATCTTCGAAGGCATCTCGGTCGACGAGCAGGGCAAGCAGCATTATCTGGATGTCCACGTCGCCTATCGTCAGGCGTGCTTGAACGCGATCGAATACATGACCAAGTTCGGCTACACGCCGGCGCAGGCTTACAGCATTCTCGGTACGGCGCCGGTGCAAGGTCACATCAGCGGCGTCGTCGATATTCCGAATGCGTGCGCAACCTTGTGGCTGCCGACGGAAATCTTCGACTTCGATATCAACCCCAGCGCAGCGGGCCCGATCAAGCACGTCAAGCCGGGTACCGATCTGCCGCTGTCGCCGGATCTTTGAGGCCACGCCGATGCCGACCTACGAGTACGAATGCACGGACTGCGGCGATTTCACCGCCGCTCGGCCGATGGCGGAATACCGAGAGCCGCAGCCGTGCCCCGATTGCGGAACCGTGTCGCCGCGCGTGCTGCGATCGGCGCCGGCATATTCGAGCGTGTCGACCGCCGTGCGTACCGCACACGGCGTGAACGAGCGCAGCGCGCATGCGCCGCAGACCAGCGCCGAGATGAAAGCGAAGCACGGTGCGGGTTGCGGCTGCTGCAGCGGAATCGGCAAAAGCCGCGCGGTGCAATCGGCGGACGGAAAAAAGGCGTTCCCCGATAAGCGACCGTGGATGATAAGCCACTAGCGAGTTTTTTGGGCAATCGGAGGGCGGCGAGCGCAACAGCAGCAGATGCTGGAGACTCGCCGCCGCGTCAGTGCGATAGCAAGATCGCCGCAAGCAATCGAACGAATGCGGCGAGCTGAAAGCGAAAGACACCTGCGTGTCGGGTGCGGATAAGACTGATAGAGACCATGCTGCTCAACGCACGCTGTTTACAAGACGAGCGCCTGCTGTTCCATCTGGAATGCCTGCTGACCCTGGCGGAAGCGCGGCATTTCGGCTCGGCCGCGAAGACGCTGAAGATGTCGCAGTCGGCATTCTCGCAGGCGATCCAAACGCTCGAGTCGATGCTCGGCGTCGCCGTCGTTCATCGCACGCGGCGCTTCGATGGGTTCACTGAGGAGGGCATGGTCGTTCTCGGACACGCCCGCAACATCGTCGGCATGGTGGAGAAGATGCGGCAGGCAGTCGACCTGCGGCTGGAGGGCGTGACCGGCGAGTTCCGACTCGGCACTGTGCCTTCCACGCTGTTCACGATCCCGGCGTTGACGCAGCACCTGCACCGCCGTTTCCCGAAGCTGAGCTTCGTCGTCGAAGAGCATACGTTCGACGAGCTGGCGCGCAAGCTGCGCGAAGATCGTATCGCAGCGGCACTCACGTATTTTTCCCCCGACGGGTTAGAAGGCATCCTGCTGCATCGTTTGTACAACGAGCGCTATGTCCTGCTGGCGCCGACGGTATTCGATCTCGGCGCGAGCACTACGATCTCCTGGCGCGACGCGGGCGCACTGCCGCTCGGCGCGTTGCAAACCTCGATGCGGCTGCGTCACATCATCGATGACGCGTTTACCTCCGTGCAGGTGAGCGCACGTCCCGTGGTCGAAAGCAATTCAATGCTTGCGTTGCTGGCGCATGTCGCGGCCGGGGCGTGCGCGGTTGTGGTGCCCGCCAATTTTATCGAAGTCGTGCCGATGCCGGCCGGGACGCGTGCGCTCGAGCTGGTCGATCCCGACATCCGCATGCCCGTGTGTCTCGCGGTCAGCCAATCGAAACTCGACTCGCCGATTGGACGCGCGTTGCTCGAATTTGCTGCGGCCGTTTCTGCAAGCTGATCGTCGGCGCGACGGCGACTGCTTTCGCGAGTCCAACACCACCTTGATTCGTTTTCGACACGCCGCGACTCTGCGCGTTTTTTCTGTTCTAATCCGGCTTCAGCATTGCGCACAGAAAGTGGGCGAGGGCGCTTCGGAATGCCTCGCAGTGGTGATCGTCGTAGCGAATGTATAGATTGTGCAGACGATAAAGACATGAACCGCAAGGCGCTTACAGCGTGTATCAGCGCGGCCGCGCAGTGGCACACCGATTGCGAAAGTATCCACAGCCGTCGCACTGCGACGGCTCCGATGTCGTGCTTCAGATTCGAATCCATGCGAGATGCGCCATGCGAAATGGATCGACCCTGGGCCGAGTGTAGTTCTT
>JBBRGM010000151.1:0-9398 GCA_038240725.1 Burkholderiales bacterium
TGACGACGCCCAGCGCGGCAGCGTCCAGCACGGCGCGCATCGGTGGCAGGAGGGCTACAACCTCGGCGAGGTAACGCGGGAGTGGCACCATCTGCATGGCTGCGTGCTCGAAGAGTTGGAAGCCTACGGACGGGACCACGCCGAGCTGGGGTCGAACGTGATGGCGAACGTGCGCCGCGCACTGCTCGATTTATGCGGCGAAGGCGTCAGCTCGAGCGTGAGCGAATACGCGCGCCTTCAGCAAGCCGCCGCTGTTGGACGGGTGAACGATCTCGAGCGCGCGCTGGAGCAGGTGAACGCGCTCCAGCGGCAACGTGCGGAAGTGTGGCGCGAAGCCGCGCACGACCTGCGCAACAGCGTTGGCCTGGTCAGCAACGCTACCGTATTGATCAACCACAGCACGGCAAGCGACTCGACCCGAAGCAAGTCGATGAACACGCTGCAGGCCGGTGTCGCATCGCTCAAATTCATGTTGAACGATCTGCTGAATCTGGCGCGTCTGGAGGCGGGTCGGGATCAACGCCGGATCGCACCGCTCGACGCCGCGCTGCTGTTGACCGAGCTGTGCGAGAACGCACAGGCGAATGCGATGGAGCGTGGGTTGTTTTTGCGCGCGAAAGGGCCCGCGAGCATGAACGTGGAAGGCGACGCGGCGAAGATCCAGCGCGTCGCCCAAAATTTGCTGGTCAACGCCCTGCAATACACGAAGCGCGGCGGGGTTACGGTGAGCTGGGCGCTCGGCGATGGCAGGCGATGGTATCTCTGTATCGAGGATACCGGACCGGGAATGGAGGAGGGCACCGCCGCGCCGTTGTTGAGCGAATTAAAGGCGATTACCGCAGGCGACGATTCGGTCCCCGGCGACGACGACTCGGCGCCGGATGCGGATGCAACCGGCGCTGCCGGGTCGCAGATGACGCAATCGGAGCATCCAGGCGAGGGCATCGGCTTGTCGATCGTCAAGCAACTCTGCGAGCTGCTCGACGCGAGTCTGGAATTCGAAAGCGAGCGCGGGAAGGGCTCGGTGTTCCGGGTTATTTTCCCGGTGCATTACGACGCCGGCGACTCTCGCTCGCAATAGTCCGCTATCTCGTACTCGAGAGCGTCGAGCGCGCACGACAAGACGAGCGCGGCGCCGCGCAGCTCATTTCCACATCACATCGACACCGCGCGCCGCCGCGCGGGTGAGCAGATCGATTAGCGGCAACGCACGCTGGCGAAGCGAGACGTTCGGCTCGCCGTCGTCAGAACCTTCGTCTTGCTTGCTTTCGGCCGCCGCAGGAGCGCTTCCGACGGCGCTCTGCAAAGCGCTCAGCGCCGACGGAATGTCCTTTGCCAGAATCGCGCCCGGAATCGTGCCGCTATGACCCATCGCTTTCAGAAGGCTGGTGGCGATCTCGCCGAACATGGTTACGCTGCCTACGTCGCTGTCGAACTTTACGAGCATTTGTTTTAGTCCATGGTTGAGTTGCTTGAGTGCCGTGCGGCACGATTTTGTACTGCAACGCGGCCTGCCTACGGTCCGGCCGTGCAGCGTATAACGACAGTCTCATGCAAAATTCTATCGTTGCAAACGCCAGCGTAGCGCAATCGATCATGAGGCGTAGCGCACTCGATTCGCGAGCGTCGCACGGATCGCCGCGCCGCTTGGGCGCGGCACGATCAGGTCGATTCTCCCGGCGGACCGGCAGGCGGCTCGTCGTCGTCGCTGTCGCCGTGATCGGCGATCCACGAGTCGAGCAGCTTGGCATGATCGGACGGTGTCGGCGCAAGAAACAACTCGGCGTCGTTGCCGACCAGCTCGAACTCCTGCTCGAGGCTGCCGGCCGCGCCCGAGACTTTGATCCAGATCCGGTTGTCGCCGGTGGTACGCCAACTGCCCCGGCTCTCGATCCCGGATTCGTCGTTGGAATAGTCCCACAGCGTCGCCTGCCGCCCCTCCCAATCCAGCGCGAGGTAGCGATCGCCCGTCACGTTCCACCAGCCGCCGATCACATCGAGCGACAATTGATTTTGCGTGGCACCGTCGTCGGGCAAATCGGTGCTGTAGCGATAGCCCATCCAGCCCAGTGCGGCAACGATCAGCACGATCAGCGCGAGCCAGCCGCGCAATCCCGGTCGGCGTACGCGAGGCGCAGAAGTATCCGGCAGCGGGGAATCGGGTAGCGGGTCGCTCATGTCGATCGGCAGACGGGATGACAAAGCGCAACAGTGTATCTGGCTCGCGCGATTTACGAGCATTGCGGCATCGACGTGAGCGGTGTCGCCGGCATAGCTGAATTTCGCATCGCACCCGAATCGGCGCGTTGCACTGCGCCCGCACTTGCGTGTATCGCGTAACAGTGCGTTACACGATAGTGCGGCAGCGTATGCAACGTAGCCGCTGTTTGCCGGTCGAATTTGCATGACCGTCAACTCGCGACGCTGCCATGCGTTCATCGTGACGGCGCACGCGAGTGGAGACCACGCTCGCACGACGGCGTTTTCGTCGTCGACAATTACAAAAGGAGCGCACGTCATGAACCTGCGCATGAGCACGAGATCGATTCTGATTGGAGCGCTGGCGGCGCTGTCGCTTGCAGCGAGCGCGGGCTGGGCGCAAACCGATGATGAAGACGACGACGATGTGGAGGATGTCGCTGCCGCGCCGGCGTCGCCGCTGCCCTGGCCGAATCAATTCAGCGAAGGCGGGCAGGCGTTCGTTATCTATCCGCCGCAGTTGGACCGCTGGCAAGGCGATCAGCTCGAAGGCCGCGCCGCCGTGTCGGTGCAGCCGACCGGTCAGAGCAAGCCCGAGTTCGGCCAGGTCTGGTTGACTGCGCGCACGCAAGCGGACGCAGACGGCAACGTCACCGTGCACAACATCGCCGTCACGCGCGTCAACTTCCCCACCGCGACCGAGCGCGCCGATGCGTATCGCGACATCGTCCGCCAGCATCTGGCGACGATCAGCTGGCACGTTGCAAAAGACCGTCTGCAGTCTGACCTGGCGATCGACCAGGCCGCGCGGCAGGCGCAATCGCAGCCGGTACGCAACGATCCGCCGCGCATCATCTACAGTGCGGCGCCGGCAATCCTGGTTCCGATCGATGGCGACCCGGTGCTGCGCGACGTTGCCGGACTCGATCTGCAGCGCGTGCTGAATACGCGCGCACTGATTCTCTCGGACAAAACCACGCATCGCTATTACCTGTTCGCTGCAGGCCGCTGGCTCGACGCGGCGTCGCTGCAAGGCCCATGGATCGACGCGCAAGTACGACCGTCGGCCTTGGACGAGGCGAAACAACAGGCGGTCGATGCTGGTCAGGTCGATCTGCTGGAAGGCAGCGAGACATCGGCAGGTGCAGCGCCGGCAATCATCGTGTCGACGACACCGACTGAGCTGGTGCAGACCGAAGGTGCGGCGCAATACTCGCCGATTGCAGGCACGCAGTTGCTGTACGTAACCAACACGCCGAATCGGCTGTTTCTGGATTTGAACACCCAGCAGCATTTCGTTTTGCTGTCCGGGCGCTGGTATCGCACGCCGTCTCTGCAGAGCGGCACTTGGGAATACGTCGCGGGCAATAAGCTGCCGGCGGGGTTCGCGATGATTCCCGACCGCCATCCGAGCGAGAGCGTGCGCGAGTCGGTCGCAGGTACGCCGCAAGCGCAGGAAGCCGCGATTGCCAACAGCGTTCCGCAGGTCGCGAGCGTTCGGCGCAGCGGTGCTCAGCTCGATATTTCCTACGACGGTCCGCCGCAGTTTCGCCCGATCGACGGCACCTCGATGGAGTACGCGATCAACTCGCCGGTGCCGGTGATCCGCGTCGATCCGCGCAATTACTACGCGCTCGACAACGGCGTCTGGTTTGCCGGCGAAAGCGCAGAAGGCCCGTGGACCGTCGCGACGTTCGTGCCGACCGCGATCTACACCATTCCGCGCAGCTCGCCGCTGCACTACGTCACCTACGTGCGCGTATACGACGCCACGCCGGAATCGATCTACGTCGGCTACTCGCCCGGTTACGTCGGCTCGTACATCGCAGCCGACAGCACTGTCGTATACGGTACCGGCTGGGCATACCGGCCATGGATCGGCAGCGTGTGGTACGGCCCGCCGGTCACCTGGGGTTTCGGCTTTAGTTTCTGGAACACGTGGTGGAGTCCGTCGCCGTTTTGGCCGCGCCGCCACGTCGCGTGGCATCCGTATCCGCACTATCACCCGTGGTGGGGTCCGTGGCGCTCGCGCGTGGTCGTGGTCGGTGGCGCGCGCCCGATCGTCGGGCCGCTGGTCGGACGCGCAGTCGTCGCGCCGCTCGGCGCAGCCAGCGGTCCGCGCAGAACCGTCGTGATCAATAATAACTTCGGTCCCGGCGGCGCCGGGGTTAACAACATCGGCGTCAACAACATCGGCGTCAACAACATCTATCGCCGCTGGGGATCGCGCGTCGCGACCGAGCGCACGCCGAATCGGTTCGTGAGGGATCAGGCAGTCCAGCCTGCAACGGCTACCCCCGGTATTCCACCGAGCGCACGTGCCATTCAACGCACGCCGGGCAACAATCCTGATTGGCAGGTTTATCGTCAGCGCGATGGCCAGTGGCAGCGGTTTACCGGCAATGGCCAGTGGGAACGTTCGCAAACGCCGCCGCCCGCTGAAGCGGCACGCTGGGCGCATCGTCGCGATAGAGACGAGGGCAATGCGCTGAGCACGTCCCCGCAAAGCGCTGCGCCGGCACCGATCACTGGAGCGGTTGCGCCGCAGCCACTGCAAAACGGATCGCCCGGGCGCACGCCGCCGGTTGCCACCCCTGGCGCAAACGCCGGTCCACCGCCGGTCGCCACGCCGCATGTTGCCACACCGCGTGTCACCGATACCAACGGTGGTCCGCCGCCGGTCGCCGTGCGGCGGCTTGACGTGCCGTCCCAACGGCCAATCGTATCGCCGCCAGGACACACACTCGGGACGCCGACCACGCCGTCGGCCAATACGCCCGGACGCGATGCACCTTCGGGCCGCATACCGCTGCCATCGACCCAACCGAATATCCCCGGACCTGCGCCGCAGGATCGTCGCAGCGCGATACCGCGTTCCGAATTCGCACCGCGCGTTGCGCTGCCGGGTGCGCAATCATCGCCACCGCCTGTTGCGATACCGCGCGCCGCGATGCCAGGTGGCGGCGAAGGTCGCATGCGCGCTCCAGCGAGCGCGCGCACGGACGGCGCCGGGCAAGGTGGAGGCGCTAATAGAGGCGGAGAGCATCACGGTGGAGGACATCATCGCGAGGGCGGTGAGTCGCGGCGCTGAGCGGAGCGCGCGTGCTTCGCGCGCTTCGCTAGGGACTAGGGGCTGGGGGCTTGGGACTAGGGGGCACCGCCAACCCGCAACACCCAATTAAAACGGGCCGTAATGCGGCCCGTTTAACTTGATGCGCGGCTGATTGATCTATCGGTTCGTTCGAAAGTGACGCGCGACGAAACTGCACTCGGCGCCGTAGAAATCGAGATCACGCATCCGCGCTTTAACGTTGCAATACCAACGCGGCGCGAGTCTGCTAGCTAAGCAATCAAGGCCAACAGCCGGGCTTGAGACCCTAGCCCCTAGCCCCGAGACCCTAGTCCCTGGCCGAAGGCCTAGCCCCTAGCCCTAGCCCCCAGACCCTAGCCCCTAGCAGCGCGCGTAGAGCGCTTCAACGCAGCCCCGCGTTGAAGCGCTCGAGCGCCTGCGCCCCAGGACACAGCTCGGACTCGCCGAGCTGATTGAACGGCGTCTTCACCGTGTTGAGATTGACGTGCATGTCGCTCGGCTCGGGATCGACATACAGCAAACCGGTAATGACTTCGCCCGCCTCTTCGCCACGCTGTAGAAAACTCATGTTCGCGATGCGATCGCGCGGATCGTAGCTCGCGTCGACTTTGCGCAGACGCAGTACCGAGCCGTCGTGCTGCACGACTTCCTGCACTTCGCCGGGCGCGTACTGCGCTGTAATCGGATGGCGCGGCAATATCACGTCGAGGCTGTTGACCGCGTCGTTGTGATCGCGCACGTAGTCATAACTCTTAGTCGAGCCTTCGTGATTGTTGAACGCGACGCACGGCGAGATGACGTCGATGAATGCCGCGCCCTGATGCAGAATCGCGCCCGTGATCAGCGGGATCAGTTGCGCCTTGTCGCCGGAAAAACTGCGCGCGACGTAAGTAGCGCCGACCTGAATGGCGAGCATCACCAGGTCGATTGCGCTGTCGTGATTGAGCGCGCCTTTCTTGCTCTTCGAGCCGCGGTCGGCGGTGGCGGAAAACTGGCCTTTGGTGAGACCGTAGACACCGTTGTTCTCGACGATGTAGGTCATGTTGACGCCGCGCCGGATCGAATGCGCGAACTGGCCGAGTCCGATCGACGCCGAGTCGCCGTCGCCGGATACGCCGAGATAAATCAGATCGCGATTGGCGAGATTGGCGCCGGTCAGCACCGACGGCATGCGGCCGTGCACGCTGTTGAAGCCGTGCGCGGTGCCGAGAAAATACGTCGGCGTCTTGGACGAGCAGCCGATGCCGGAGAGCTTGGCGATGCGATGCGGCGGCAGCTCGAGATCGAAGCACGCCTGGATGATCGCGGCGCTGATCGAATCGTGGCCGCAGCCGGCGCACAACGTCGAGATCGAGCCCTCGTAGTCGCGCCGCGTCAAGCCCAGCGCATTCTTGTGCAGGCTCGGATGATGCAGTTTCGGTTTGGTGAGGTAGGTCATTTGATTTCCAGTGGTCCGATCACGAGTCGCGCTTGCTCGTCATGCGCAGCGGCGTCACCTTCAGCACCGTAACTTTCTCGGCAATTTCGCCCATGATGAAGCGCGCGGTGATCGGCGTGCCGTCGTAGTGAAGCACCGAGATCAGCCGCGACGGATCCGCCGGGCCTTCGTTCACGATTAGCGATCGGAACTGCGCGTCGCGATTCTGCTCGATCACGAACACCTGTTCGTGGTCGGCGATGAATTCGTATAAATCATCCGGAAATGGGAAGGCGCGCACGCGCAGCGCATCGATATGGATGCCGTCGTGTTCCAGCGCTTCGAGCGCTTCGTGCATGGCAGGGCTGGTCGATCCGAAGTAGATGACGCCGAGGCGCGTGGCTTGCTTTGCACTGCGCGCGATCGGCTGCGGCACCAATTCCTTCGCTGTTTCGAATTTGCGCAGCAGCCGCCGCATGTTGTCGACGTAGTCCGCGCCGGCTTCGCTGTAGCGCGCATTGGCATCTTTCGTCGTACCGCGGGTGAAAAATGCGCCGCGTGTTGGGTGCGTGCCGGGATAGGTGCGAAACGTAATGCCGTCGCCGTCGACGTCTTGATAGCGACCGAACGGTTCGCCGGCTTCCAGCTCTTCTGCGCGGATGACTTTGCCGCGGTCGTAGCGCCGTGCATCGTCCCACGTCAGCGGGTCGCACAGACGCTCGTTCATGCCGATGTCGAGATCGAGCAGGACGAACACCGGCGTCTGCAATCGATCGGCGAGGTCGAACGATTGCGCGCCCAGCTCGAAGCACTCGCGGGGATCTTCCGGAAACAGCAACACGTGTTTGGTGTCGCCGTGCGATGCATAAGCACAGGAAAGAATGTCCGCCTGTTGCGTGCGGGTCGGCATGCCGGTCGATGGGCCGCCGCGCTGCACATCGAAAATAACCGCAGGGATTTCTGCGAAGTACGCCAGCCCGATAAATTCCTGCATCAGTGAAATGCCCGGCCCGGAGGTCGCGGTGAACGCACGCGCGCCATTCCACGAAGCGCCGATCACCATGCCGATGGACGACAGTTCATCTTCCGCCTGGATGACCGCATAGCGCGCCTCGCCGGTTTCCGGATCATGACGAAACTTGCGGCAGTGACGCGCGAACGCTTCAGCCAATGACGAGGACGGCGTGATCGGATACCAAGCCGCGACGGTCGCGCCACCGTAAACAGCGCCCAGTGCCGCCGCACTGTTGCCCTCGAGAAAAACCTTTTTCCCGACCGCATCGGCATGTTTGACTTTAAGCGCGATGGCCGGCAACGATGTGGCAGCGTAATCGCGTCCGAGATGCAGCGCTTTGATGTTCGGCTCGAGCAGTTTTTCTTTGCCCTTGTACTGCTCGCCGATGAGTTTTTCGACTTCTTTCAAATCGACGTCGAGCAGCGCAGTCAGCGCACCGACGTAGATGATGTTCTTGAATAGCTGCCGCTGGCGTGGGTCGCTGTATTCGCGATTGCAGATTTCGGTGAGCGGCATGCCCACCACGTGGATATCGTCGCGAAACTTCGCGTGCGGTAGCGCGCGCGTAGAATCGTAAAACAAATAGCCGCCGGGCTCGATCTCCGCGACATCTTGGTCCCACGTTTGCGGATTCATCGCGACCATCAGATCGACGCCGCCGCGGCGGCCGAGATGGCCGGCTTCGCAGACGCGCACTTCGTACCACGTCGGCAGGCCCTGGATGTTCGACGGGAAAATGTTGCGCGGGCTGACCGGCACGCCCATGCGCAAGATCGATTTCGCGAAGAGGGCGTTTGCTGAGGCCGATCCGGAGCCGTTGACGTTGGCGAACTTGATGACGAAATCGTTGGTGCGGGTATTCTGTTCAGGCGGCATCACTAATCTCGAACTCCCCTGCGTTCAGCGTCAGCAGATCAGATTGCGGCGGCTTTCGCGTGCGGCTGCTTCCGGCATGCGGGCCCTGCGTGCGTCATATCCAGCAGAAATTTCTGCATGTCCCAGGCACCGGTCGGACACCGCTCGGCGCATAGCCCGCAGTGCAGACACAGGTCTTCGTCCTTGGCCATGATGCGGCCGGTGCGGAGAGGCTTCGAGACGTACAGATCCTGAATCAGATTCGCAGCCGGCGCACGCAAATGCTGGCGTAAATTCGCCTCCGGCTCGTTCTCAATGAAGTTGATGCAATCGAGCGGACAGATATCGACGCACGCGTCGCATTCGATGCACAACTTGTCGGAGAACACGGTTTGAATGTCGCAGTTCAAGCAGCGCTGCGCTTCATCGAACGCGAGCTTGGGATCGAAGCCGAGCTCGACCTCGACTTTGATGTCCTTCAGCGTGATCCGCATATCCTTCAGCGGAACTGGGAAGCGGCCGGCGTTGGAAACGTCGTTGTCGTAGCTCCATTCGTGAATGCCCATCTTTTGCGAGCTGAGATTCACGTGTGGGGCAGGGCGGGTGCGAACGTCCGCACCGTTACACAACTGATCGATGGAGATCGCAGCTTCATGACCGTGTGCAACCGCCCAGATGATATTTTTCGGCCCGAACGCCGCATCGCCGCCGAAGAAGACGTTCGGCAATGAAGATTGCAACGTTGTGGGATCGACCACCGGCATACCGCCGTCGCTGAACGTGATGCCGATATCGCGCTCGATCCACGGGAACGCGTTTTC
>JBBRGM010000152.1:0-9298 GCA_038240725.1 Burkholderiales bacterium
CTTCGCTATCGGCTGGCAGACAAAGCCGACATCGTCGCCGCGCTGGGCATCGACATCTGGCAGCGTGAACTGAGCTCGATCCAGAAAGAGGACTATCGCGTCGTGTTCGCGCGGCTGGGTGCGGAAACCAATCCGCAAAAACTGGGCTGGCTGATCGGTGCAGGCTTGAAGTATCCATTGTGGATTCAGCAGGACGCGCATCTGATGAGCTTCGGCTACGACACCAATCCCAAGCTCAAGCCGGGTAAGAACATCAGCGGCTACGGCCAGGTCGGCTACCGCTTCCGACAGAAATGGGCAATCATCGGTTACGTCGATGGCTATCGGTTCAAAGCATCCGCTCCGGTGACCGTCACCACCGCCGGCGCATCGCCGGTTACGTTCGGGCAGCCCGCCATCGATACTTACGTGATCGGACTGAAAGCGGAATATAGTTTTTGACTTGGCTGGCCGCGCCGCGGCGAGCGCTCGACTCGAGCGCAATTGTTTTTTCCTTACACGTGTGACACATGCCTAAATTCGCCGCCAATCTGCACTACATGTTCACCGAAGCGCCGTTTCTCGATCGCTTCGGAGCCGCCGCCGCAGCCGGATTCAAAGCGGTGGAATTTCAGGTTCCTTACGACTACCCGGGCAAGGAGCTGCGTTCGCGCCTCGATAACAATGGACTCACCATGGTGCTGTTCGACGCGCCGATGGGCGATTGGGAAGGCGGCGATCGCGGGTTGGCTGCGTTGCCGGGTCGCGAACAAGAGTTTCGCGCCGGATTGCCGCGCGCTGCAGAGTATGCCGAGATGCTCGGCTGCGACCTCATCCACGTGATGGCGGGTTCGCTCGGGCCCGGCGTCGCGTACGCCGAGGCCGAGCAGGTGTACATCGAGAACTTGCGCTATGCGAGCGCGCTGTTCAAACGCCACGGCGCCGCCGCGGTGATCGAACCGATCAATCGCCAACTGGGTCTAGTGCAAGGCGGGCCGAGCTACACCTCGCAAGGGATGCATGGCTATTTCCTGAACCATACCGACCAGGCCGTGCGCCTCATCGGCGAGATCGCGAGCGACAACTTGTTTCTGCATCTGGATGTCTATCACATGCAGTTGCTGGAAGGCCGGCTGGCAAACAACCTGCGCGACAACATCGCACTGTTGCGTCATCTGCAGATCGCAGGGGTGCCCGGGCGCCACGAGCCGGACGTGGGCGAGATCAACTATCCGTTTCTGTTCGATCTCCTGGATGAGCTCGGCTACGACGGTTGGGTCGGCTGCGAATATCGACCGCTGGGCAATACGCTCGACGGCCTGCGCTGGGCGGCGAAATACGGGATCGGCACAAACCACTCCGCGGCTCGTGCTTGACGTGGGTACTGCGCGAACCCGCGCGCCGAGCAATGCGCCGATGGGCCGCGCGCGGGAACAGTTAGGTTTATTATTCCAGCCACTTGGCCGCCGGCCGTTATCATTTGATTGAGCGCCGGGTGTCACTGATGCATAAGTTTGCGACACGGCACTGACGCGCCAGCCGCGCGACGAGAACAAGACCGTTATTTTCGGAGAGGATCGATGAGACGTTTTTCGACGCTCATTTTTTTGGCAGCGTTGGCAGGTAGCGTATCCGCCGATGTACAGAAAGGCCTGGATGCCTGGAACGGCGGCGACTTCAAAACCGCGCTGGAAGAATTCCGGCCGGCGGCAGAGCAGGGCGATGCGCGTGCGCAGTTCTACGTGGGCGAGGCGTTCAACAAAGGTCGCGGCGTTCCGCAGGATTATGCCGAAGCGGTAACGTGGTATCGCAAAGCAGCCGAGCAAAACGACGCCGACGCGCAGGATACGTTGTGTCCGTTGTACTTCTTCGGACAGGCGACCTTGACGCAGGATTATCCGGAGGCGCTCAAGTTTTGCGCCGCTGCGGGCAAGCAGGCGAAACCGGGTTCCGCGTATCTCGCGGCGTACATGCTCGAATTCGGCAAAGGCACCGAGGTCGATCTCGCGCAGGCGGCGAAGCTATACAAAGTCGCAGCCGAAACCGGCAACGTCGACGCCGAAGAAGCGCTCGGGCGCATGTATTTTTTCGGGCAGGGCGTCGCGCAGGATTACACCGAGGCCAACAAATGGAATCGCAAGGCGGGAGACGCGGGCCGCGCCTATCCGCAATTTCTGGTGGCCTACGCGTACGACTACGGCAAAGGCATCGGCAAAGATCCGGTCGAAGCGGCGAACTGGTATCGCAAAGCCGCCGAGCAAGGCGACGCGCGCGCGATGAGCGCGCTCGGCTATTTGTATTCGCAAGGCATCGGCGTCAACAAGGACGAAGCGGAAGCCGCCAAGTGGTATCTGCAGGCGGCCGACAAAGGCGACACCTCGGTGTACAACGCCCTTGGCTGGGCTTATTACCAGGGCACCGGCGTCACCGCCGATCCTGCTGCGGCGGTCAAATGGTTTTCCCGCGCGGGTGAGAACGGCGATGCGCAAGCGCAATTCATGGTCGGCTATCTTTACGATCAAGGGAAGACCGGCGAGAAAAATCCAACCGAAGCGGCCAAGTGGTATCGCATGGCCGCTGAGCTCGGCAACGTCGAAGCGCAAGAAGCGCTCGGACGTTTGTATTTCTCCGGCGAAGGTGTGCCGCTAGATTACGCGGAGGCCGCGAAGTGGTATCGCAAGCCGGCGGAAGCCGGCAACACCTATGCGCAATATCTGCTCGGCTACATCTACGAATCGGGCAAGAACGGCGCGACTGCCGATTTCGCCCAAGCAGCGAAGTGGTATGCCCTTGCCGCCGACAAAGGCGATGCGCGCTCGCAGTTCCACCTCGGCTGGCTGTATTTCGAAGGCAAGGGCGTGCCTACCGATCCGATGACCGGCTACATGTGGAGCAATCTGGCCGCCGCGCAACTGTCGGGCGACGAACGCGGCGCCGCTGAAAAGCAGCGCGATTACATCGCGAGCAAGCTGAAAGCGGCGCAGCTATCGAAGGCGCAGCAGCAGGCGCGCGACTGGCGTCCGAAAAAGTAACTCCCCTCTCAGCCGCATGACCGCAGGGCGATCGACAAGTTCGGCAAGACTGCGACCAAACTCAAGACGCATCACCGAGCTGTTCGCGAATCTGAATCGCAAGCCGGGCTGACTGCGCACCGCCGTCACGCCCGCAACGCCGCAAGCGGCAGCAGTTGTGTCGCGGCGGAGAAGAAACTTCTGCGATACCACAGCACTACACCGGCCGACGTGATCGCGGTAGCGCTGGTCAGCATGAACACGACCACCAGCTGATATCGCACCGCGAGATTCGGCGAGATGCCGGCGAGAATCTGTCCTGTCATCATCCCGGGCAACGCGACGATTCCCATCACCGCCAGCATGTTCACCGTTGGAATCAGCGATGCAATGAGCGCACGGCGCACTTGCTCGGCTGAGGCCTGCTGCGCACTCGCGCCGAGCGCAAGATAAGCCTCGATCTGCGCACGTCCCGCATCCATCTCCGATTGCAAGCGCTCCGCGCCGAGTGCTGCGGCATTCATGGCGTTGGCGACGATCATGCCGAACAGCGGAATCAGATAGCGCGGGTTGTACCAGGGTGTCACGTGAATGACTGCACCGACGTACGCCAACGTCAGTCCCGAACCAGCGAGGATCGCGACACTGCAAATAAGATTGAGTCGCCGTCGCACCGCCGCTGGCGCGCGCAAACGGCGCGTCGCGGTGAAGCTTGCCGTCATCACCATCAGCAGCAGTACGCCGCACACCACATACCAGCGGTCGGCTGCAAACACCCACAGCAGGACATAACCGACTGCGATGAGTTGGACGATTGCGCGCAGCGTTCCGACCGCGAGACTCTTGCCGAGTCCGAGTCGCTGCCACGCGGACAATGCCAGCGCGACCAGCACCAGCGCTGCCGCGATCATCAATTGCGGCCAGCCGATGTCTAACGGCGGCTCAAGCAGCATTCGGCCTCGGCGCAGCAGACGCGATGAAGGCGCGCGTGCGCGCTGAATCGGCGGCGCGCCACAGTTTCTCGGTTGCGCCCGCTTCCACCACGCAACCGGCTTCGAGCATCACGGCATAACTGCTGGCTTGCCGCGCCTCGCTCAGGCGATGCGTGACGAGAATCACCGTCAAGCCGAGCTTCTCGGGCAGCGAACACAACGTGTCGATCAGGTGATCGGCGGTTTCCGGATCGAGCGATGCGGTGGGCTCATCGAGCAGCAGCACGTCCGGCTGGGTCATCAGTGCGCGCGCTAATGCCACGCGTTGTTTTTCGCCGCCGGACAATGGCCCCGAGTCACGCTCGGCGAACTGTTCAGGCAAATGGACCAGACGCAGTACTTCAGCAACGCGCGCCGCATCGACGGGACGATCGGCATCGACCAGTCGCAGCGCGATCGATAAATTGTCGGCCACCGTTCCCTTGAACAGCGTCGGCGTCTGAAATACGAAGCCCACGCGCCGGCGCAGCGTGCGTACCGGAAGCGCGGCAATCGGCGCGCCCGAGAATTCCACCTGACCTGAGGTAGGATCGTCCAGTCGATTGAGCAGGCGCAGCAGCGATGTTTTGCCGGAGCCGCTGGGACCGATCAGCGCTGTGATGCCGAACTTCGGCAAGCTCACGTCGACGTCGATCAGGATGCGCTGCCCGCTCCGATCCAGGCAGACGTCGCGCAACTGAAAAGCGGATTCGTCAGGACGCATGCGTGAGTTGGTGCGTGAGTTTTCGGTGGGCGTCGGCTACGATGTTCATGGCCGGGATATTGATGCGGCGAGATGCGACCGGCAAAGGCGGCACCCTGCAACGACGCAACGAAGATACCCTCACCCTGTGCGGATGTCGAACCGCGATCCACCCATCGGATGTGTAACCCGTGAAGCAATACTGTGTCGACGTCGACAACCTGAAGCCGATCGCCGTGGGCTTGGGCGCGTGCTATGCAACCGATGAAATCGTGGTCAAGGGCCGGCCGATCGGCTTCATGTATCGCGAAGCGCCGGATGCCGAAGCCGACAGCGGCTGGCGTTTTCTCGCCGGCGATGAAGACCAGGCGTACATGGACGATCCGGAAAACCTGGGCGTCTACGATATCAATATGATCGCCAATATCGATGCGGCATTCGTCACGCGGCTGGTGGCGCCGATCGGGGCCGCATTCGAGCGCGACGAGCATACTGGACGCTTCGAGAAGGCCGATTTCGATTTGCCGGATGCTTGATCTGGTCAAAGGCGATGCTCGGAGAGCCGCGCCAGTATTGGGCTGCAGAGCATCTCTACTCTACGGGGAGCAGAAAAAGTGGCGAAACAACAGATCCGAACCGACACCGGTGCGCAGCCGATCGGTGCCTACTCGCAGGGCTTGCGTGCGGGCGACTTCATCTTCGTGTCGGGCCAGGGCCCGCTCGATCCGAACACCGGTGCCGTCGTCGGCACGACGATCGAGGAGCAGACCGCGCGCGTGCTGGAAAATATCAAGGCCATTCTGGCCGCGGGCGGCGCAACCATGAGTCAAGTGGTGAAGGTGAGCGCGCATCTGAGCGACTTGTCCATGTTCGATCGCTACAACCGCGTGTACGCGACTTATTTTCCGGATCCGAAACCAACCCGCACGACGGTCGGCAGCGCGCTGCTCGGCATTCTCGTGGAGATCGATGCGATTGCCTACGTCGGTGTCGACCGAGCCGGTGACGCGACCCTCCGCTAAAACCGCCGCAGGTGATGCGTCGCTGCGCCGATCTCGAACATCGCGCACGACGCCGAGCTTCGTGCGAACGGGCCAGAGAATCGAGACCGGGGTCGACAAGCTCGCTGAATATTTTCGCATCGCGCGCGAGGTCTGCAGCGATCTGTTCGTGGCGGAAGAAACACGTGAGCTGAGCGCGGTGTATGACTACGTGCCGCTCGGCTTTATCGAGGGCGTACGCAAAGAAATCGCGGCGAAGCTCGCGCTGCCGCTGGATGTATTCAGCTTAGATCGCTTTTCGATTCACGGCTGCGGACCGGTCGGGCTGCACGATGACTTCTTTCGCTATCCACGCTACTACTTCGTGATGGTGATCGCGCATTGCGGTGATATCGGTCTCGTCGATCCGGTGAGCCGCGCACAAAAACATGAGGCCGGCGAAATTATTCTGCTGGACCCGCGACGCAAACATGGACTGGTGCAGACGGGGTTAACCGCGGACGAGCACGACTACGAACGCACGCACAGCCCGGTACACGACCCGCAGCGGCAATTCATGTTCCTCGATTTCGATGTAGCGCGTGTCGATTTGCGCGCGCGTTTCCGAACGATCGCTGGCTGATCTCGCCGTCTGGCGAATCGTCGCGGCGCAATCTGCGTCGAACCGGTGGTCCCGCACTGTTGATGCGCGATTCGCGGAGCCGTGCGCCGAAGGTGATGCGAATCCACCCTATCCTTCGTTGCGCCAGCGCTGGTAGTCGCATTCGAAAATTTTGTTTGCTTCGTCCGGCCCCCAGCTCCCGGCCGGATAGGTCGGCAGCGCGTCCGGGTCATGCGCCCAGCCTTTCAGAATGGGATCGACTACGCGCCAGGCCCATTCGACTTCATCGAAGCGAATGAAATTGGTTTGATCGCCGCGTACGATTTCCAGCAGCAGCGCTTCATAAGCTTCGATCGGGCGCTCGTCCTTCGCGCGGTAGCCGGCATTCATGCGAATCATGCGGGTGCGCAGCCCCAATCCAGGTTGGCGCGCGTGGATCTCGAGCTCCATGCCTTCGGTGGGCTGCAGGTTGAACACAATCCAGTTGGGCTCCATCTGCGCCGTTCCGGCATCGCGGAACAATTGCTGCGGCGGCTGCTTGAATCGAATCGAGATCAGCGATTCCGATTTCGCCAGCCGTTTGCCGGTGCGCAAATAGAACGGCACGCCGCGCCAGCGCCAGTTGTCGATCATGAGCTTGACCGCCGCGAACGTTTCCGTTCGCGACCCCGGTTCGACGCCTTGCTCGTCCTTGTAGCCGACTACGTCTTTGCCATCGATCTTGCCCGCGGCATACTGCGCGCGAAACGCATCCGCTTTGAGAAAGTCCGGCGTAATGCGGCGAACCGAGCGCAGCACCTTGACCTTCTCGTCTCGCATTGCGTCGGCTTCGAGCGCGGGCGGCGGCTCCATGGCAACCAAGGTCAATAGCTGCATCAGATGGTTTTGCACCATGTCGCGCAGCGCGCCGGTCTTCTCGTAGTAATCCGCGCGTGTGCCGATGCCGACGGATTCTGCCACCGTGATCTGCACGTGATCGATGAAGTTGCGGTTCCACAGCGGCTCGATCAGCGAATTGGCGAAACGAAACACGATCAGGTTCTGCACCGTTTCTTTGCCGAGGTAGTGATCGATGCGAAACACCTGCGACTCGTCGAAATGTTTGTGCAGCGTTTCATTGAGCGCCTGTGCGCTCTCCAGACTTTCGCCGAACGGTTTCTCGACGACGATGCGATGCAGTCCGCGCGGCTTGTTCAAGCCGACTTCGGCGAGATTGTTCACCACCGAGCCGAATTCCGATGGCTTGATGGCGAGGTAAAAAACCAGATTCGAGCACACGCCGGTCTTCGGTTTGCTGATCTCCGCGTACAAACGTTTGTAGGCTTCGACATTGTTCAGGTCGCCCGAGACGTAGCTGAAGCGCGCGGAGAATTTGGCGAACAGCGTCGGATCGAATGCTTCGCCGAGCGCCTCGCGTACGGATTTCTCCATGTACTCGCAGTACGCCTTGTCATCGAACGGCCGCCGTGCGAAGGCGATGAAGTTGGTGACGTCGGGCAGGCGGCCCTTGGCTTCCAGGTTGTACAGCGATGGCAGCAGCTTGATGGCGGCGAGATTGCCGGTCGCACCGAAGATGACGAAACTGCACGGAAAGTCGGCCGCTTCTTGGTTGGACTCGCTCATGATTGAAAGTGGAATTGAGAATCGGACAATGAATGTAGCGCCGGCGAAGTCGATCAGCAACGACGTTGGAGCTTCGACCGCGGACACTCTGGTAGAGCACAATCGTACTCCTGCGAGGCGTTCGTCAGGTAGACCGCGCGCAATTGCCGGCGTGTAGCAATCGGAGGTTCGAGCATGCACAACCCACCGCGAGACGAATATCAATCGGGCGCGCGCCGATTTCGCTCGGTGTTGCTCGCGACCCTGCTTTGCGTCTGCGCGGCGAGCGACGCTGCAGTACCCGAGCGGCTGCCGGCACTGCACGCAGACGCGAACGCAACCACGGTATCGGGGATTTCCTCCGGCGGCTTCATGGCGGTGCAGTTTCACGTGGCGCATTCGGCCTCGATCAAAGGTGCGGCGATCGTCGCCGGCGGACCGTATTACTGCGCGCAGAACAATGTCTGGGCCGCGCGCTATAACTGTCTGCAGCCGGGACCATTGACGCCGTTGCCGGCAGTTGCGTTGCTGAAAGCGGAAACCGAGCAGCTGGCGCGGATCGGCCAGATCGATGCGACCTCGCATCTGAAGAGCGCGCGCGTCTGGTTGTTCTGGGGCAGCGAAGACGCGGTCGTGAAGCAACCGGTGATGGACGCGCTGCAGCGCTTCTACGGCGAATACGTGCCGGCCGATTCGACCGTATTCGTGCGCGGTGTAAAAGCCGGGCATGGCATGGTCACGCAAGATTACGGCGGCAGCTGCGCGGCGACTGCCGCACCCTACATCAATGATTGCGACTTCGATGCGGCCGGCAAGTTGCTGGCGCACCTGTATGGGCCGCTGCAACCGGCGATCGATCACCCGAGTGGCCGCCTGCTGGCGTTCGATCAAAAGGAGTTCGCCGGCGGCGATGCCAAAGCGATCAGCCTGGCCGATAGCGCTTACGCATACATTCCCAAGGAATGCGACGCGGCCCACTGTCGCGTACATGTCGCCTTTCACGGCTGCCGCCAGAATGCCGACACGATCAAGCTGGCGTATGTCGAGCATGCCGGCTACAACCGCTGGGCCGACGGCAATCGCATCATCGTGCTCTACCCGCAGACTATCGCGCGCGGGCTGACGTCCGGCTTGCCGCTGAACCCGGAAGGCTGCTGGGACTGGTGGGGATACAGCGGCGCGCTCTATCACGCCAAGGAAGGACCGCAGATACGCGCGGTGCAGGCAATGATCGAGCGATTGGCGCAGCCGTAAGTTAGGGAAATTACGCCGGCTTGTAGAAACGTATCGATTGATAGCCCACCCAGCACCAGGTCCGCGCGGTCATCGGCTCGGCGTCCCAGTCGATCATCCAATCCGGCTTGCTGGACAGCGGGCCGAGAATCAAGTGTTCGGCATTCGCGCATTCGGTGCCGGGCTGTTCGGGTTCT
>JBBRGM010000153.1:0-9233 GCA_038240725.1 Burkholderiales bacterium
AAAAGCCCTGGTACGCACTGAAGGAAAGGCACGAGCGGCCGCTGTCGGCGTTCGATGCGGTGCTCATGCGCAAAGATCCGCCGTTCAATATGGAGTATGTCTACAGCACCTATCTGCTCGAGCTCGCCGAGCGCCAGGGAGCGCTCGTGATCAATCGCGCACGCGCGCTGCGCGATAACAACGAGAAGTTTTCCATCACGCGATTCACCGAGTTCACGGTACCGACGCTGGTTACATCGCTCGAAACCGAGATCCGCGCATTCCTCGAACTGCATGGCGACATCGTGCTGAAGCCGCTGGACGGGATGGGCGGCGCATCGGTGTTTCGCCTGCAGCGAAGCGATCCGAACATCGGTGTCGTCATCGAGGTGCTCACGCAGTACGGCCGCCACACCATCATGGCGCAACGCTATATTCTGGAGATCACAAAGGGCGACAAACGGATCATTCTCATCAATGGTGTGCCGGCGCCATACCTGCTCGCCAGAATTCCCAAGGCGGGCGAGACGCGCGGCAATCTCGCTGCCGGCGCGCGCGGCGTCGCGCAGGAACTGTCTGTGCGGGATCGCGAGATCGCCGAGACGATCGGTCGCACGCTCGCGCCGGAAGGATTATTGCTGGTCGGCCTCGACGTAATTGGCGACTACGTCACCGAGATCAACGTCACCAGTCCGACGGGGATGCGCGAAATCATGGAGCAGACCGGTTTCAACGTTGCCGCCATGATGATCGATGCAGTCGAGCGGGTCGCGGAAAAAACTTCGCGGTCCGCGAGTCACTGACCATCCTGCACCGGCGCCGTCGCGCTGTGCGCAGGGGTACAATCGCCGTTTAGCAACACCACGTATGTAAGTCACCGGATGGTTGGAATCCTCATAATCGCCCACGGCAACCTAGGCGAGAGCCTGATTCACTGCGCCGCTCACGTACTCGGCGGCCGGCCGATGCATTTGATGCAAATCGGCGTCACCATTCACGATGACCCGCAGCAGGTTCTTGCGCAGGCCACTCAGGTCGTCGCGGAGCTCGATCAAGGCGACGGCATTCTCGTATTGACCGATGTGTTCGGCGCGACACCGGCCAACGTCGCGTGCGGCCTGCTCGTACGCGAAGGCGTGCAGGGTGTGGCCGGTGTCAATCTGCCGATGCTGGTGCGTGCTCTCACCTACCGAAACGAGCCGCTGGATGTCGTCGTCGGCAAAGCCATCTCGGGCGGCGTCGAAGGCGTGATGCAAATGCCCACGAAGAGTCGGAAAAATGCTGCAACAAGAAGTTGAGATCATCAATCGCCTGGGCTTGCATGCGCGCGCGTCGGCCAAGCTCACGCAGCTCGCCGGCGCTTATCAGAGCGAAGTATGGCTGTCGCGCAATGGCCGCCGTGTCAACGCGAAGAGCATCATGGGCGTGATGATGCTAGCTGCAGCAAAGGGCACCACGGTGACCGTGGAAACCAGCGGCGCCGACGAGCAGGAAGCGATCGCGGCCGTGCTCAAACTCATCGGAGACAAATTCGGAGAATCCGATTGACGGCCGAGCCGCCCGTCGGCGTGACGTTGCATTCGCGGTGTCGGACATGTCGCGCCGTCGTCTAGCAGCGTTGCATTCTGACCGCCACCTCTCGGCGCGCGGTTCTAAGCTTTGCGGACCGCGTACGCATCGCCTCCCCATACCTCCGGTCGTTCATTGCCGCCGCTGCTCATGAGCTTCACCATCCATGGCATCGGTGTCTCAGGCGGCATCGCGATCGGCCATGCGCATTTGCTCACCAACACGCAGCTGGAGGTCGAGCACTACACGATCTCGGAGGCGGAAGTACCACAGGAGCAAGCCCGATTCGACACGGCGATCGCCACTGCGCGCTCTGAGCTGGCGGCGCTTGCCGAGCACATCCCAGCCAATTCACCGCCGGAATTCGAGGGCTTCCTCAATCTGCATCTGATGATCTTAAACGACAGCACACTGGCCGACATGCCGCGTGAGCTGATAGGCACGCAGTTCATGAATGCCGAATGGGCGATGTCGCAGCAGGCCGAGTTACTGATCGAACAATTCGAGCGCATCGAAGACGATTACCTGCGCGAGCGCAAAGCCGACGTCATGCAGGTCGTCGAGCGCGTGCTGAAAGCGCTGACCGGACATCCGCGCCAAATTCCAGCGCCGCGCCAAAGCGAAGAAGACAGCGTTCTGGTCGCGCATGATCTTTCGCCGGCCGACGTTATTTTATTCAAGCAGCACCGCTTCGCGAGCTTCGTCACCGATCTCGGCGGCGCGACGTCGCACACCGCGATCCTCGCCCGCAGTCTGAACATTCCGTCGATCGTCGCGCTCCATCACGCGCGTTCGCTGATTCGAGAAAACGAATTGCTGATCATCGACGGCTCGCACGGGGTCGTCATCGTCAATCCGGATCAGGGCGTGCTGGCCGAATACCGGCTGCGGCAAGAGCAATGGCTGCTCGAGAGGCAAAAGCTCAAGCGCCTGAAGACTACGCGCGCTGCGAGTCTCGACGGCACCCGCGTCGAGTTGTTCGCCAACATCGAGCTGCCCGACGACGTGGTGCAAGCCAAGGAAAACGCGGCCGCCGGCATCGGCTTGTTCCGCAGCGAATTCTTATTTTTGAACCGCGACGAGCTGCCCGGCGAAGATGAGCAATTCGAGTCGTACCGGCGCGTCGCAGTCGAGATGGAAGGCTTGCCGGTAACGATCCGCACGCTCGACCTCGGCGCGGACAAGAACATCAAAGGCGGTGAGCGCGTCGCGCCGAATCCCGCACTCGGATTGCGCGCTATTCGCTTATGCCTCGCCGAGCCGCAGATGTTTCATCCGCAGCTGCGTGCGATTTTGCGCGCGTCGCATTACGGCAAAATCAAAATCCTGATCCCAATGTTGTCGACCGTGCAGGAGCTCAATCAGACGCTGCATCTGATACAGGAAGCGAAAGCCAGCCTCGACACGGACGCTACACCGTACGACAAGGAGATCCAGGTCGGCGGCATGATCGAGATTCCAGCCGCGGCGTTATCGCTCAACATCTTCACGCGCCGCCTCGATTTTCTATCGATCGGCACCAACGATCTGATTCAGTACACGCTGGCGATCGATCGCACCGACGACGCGGTCGCACATCTGTACGATCCGCTGCATCCCGCGGTGCTGCAGCTGGTCGCACATATTATTCGCGGGTCGAACAAGGCCGGAATCCCGGTGGCGGTGTGCGGCGAGATGGCCGGCGATGCGCGGCTGACGCGACTGCTGCTGGGTTTCGGACTACGCCAGTTCTCCATGCATCCGGCGCACCTCCTCACGGTCAAGCAGCAGGTGCTCAAGTCGGACTTGACGCAGGTGAGCGCATTGGCAAATCGCATGCTGAAGCTGGACGACCCCGACAAGCTGCAGTCGATGCTGGAACGCATGAACGCTTGAGCGGCGCAGCGCGCGTTTGCCGAAACGATTCGAATTCCCTTCATCAGCGAAATCCATGCGGCTCAACACCGACCAACTCGACGCGCAGCTCGCCCGCGAGCTCAAGCCGCTGTACGCGATCTACGGCGAAGAAGTGCTGCTCGCCGTCGAAGCTGCCGATCGCATTCGCAAACACTGCGTCGACGCCGGTTTCAGCGATCGCCAGGTCCTGAGCGTCGAATCGGGATTCGACTGGTCGCAGCTCCTGATGAGCGGCAACAGCCTGTCGCTGTTCGGTTCGCGCCGCCTGCTGGAGTTGCGCATTCCCAGCGGCAAGCCGGGCAACGAAGGCGCGGAAACGCTGCGCAAGTACGTGAAAGACTTGCCGCCCGATGTCGTGACCTTGATCACGCTGCCGAAGCTGGATAACAAGCAGGTTGTGAGCGACTGGTTCAAAGCGCTGGATGCGGCCGGCGCAGTGGTCGCGGCGCAACCGGTTGCCCTTTCGCGTCTGCCGCAATGGCTGACCAGCCGCTTCGCACAGCAAAACCAGCAGATCGATGACGACGCGCTGCGTTTTCTGGTCAGCCGTGTTGAGGGCAATTTGCTCGCTGCGCACCAGGAAGTACAGAAGCTCGGGCTGTTGTTTCCCGCCGGCAAGCTGACTTTGGCGCAGGTCGAAGAAGCGGTCATGGAAGTGGCGCGCTACGACGTCTTTCAGCTCGGCGCGGCACTTCTCGCGGGCGACAACCTGCGCTTCGTTCGTATGCTGGACGGATTGCGCGGCGAGGGCACGGCGCCGCCGCTCGTGCTCTGGTCGATTACCGAGGAAGCACGCGCACTGCTGCACGTGACCAAAGGCCTAGCGGCGCGGCAGCAACTGCAACAGCTTCTGCGCGAGGCACGCGTGTGGGGTCCACGCGCAGATCTGATGCCGCGTGCGCTGAAACGCATCAGCGAACGCCAGCTCGAAGATGCGCTGCTGCAGGCCGCCGAGATCGATCGCGCGGTGAAAGGGTTGGCCAAGGCCGACGTTTGGGATGCGCTGCTGCAGCTCGGATTGGCGCTAACCGGCGGCGGGCAGCAGGAGGACCGACGCCCGCAGAATCGCGGTAGAATCGCCGAGCGATCCTGATCGGCGGCGAGATCGCGATCGGCGCTTGCGATCGTTGCAAATCGCCCAACATGAGCGTTGCAAGCCGGACTGTCGCACCGGAATTCAAGGCGCGTCTTAGCGTAAATCGATGGACATCCAGTCATACATGCACAGCGTCGGGCGGCAGGCAAGGGATGCTTCGCGCGCCATGGCACGCACTGAGACCGCGGCGAAAGATCGCGCGCTGGAGAGCATCGCGAAGGCGGTCGAGCGCGACGTCGCGCGTCTGCTGGCTGCCAACCGCATCGACATCGACGCAGCGCGCGCGAAAGGTCTCGACGCGGCATCGATCGATCGTTTGAAGCTCAGTCCCGACAGCATCAAGCGCATGGCGGAAGGGTTGCGCGAGATCGCGCAATTGCCCGATCCGATCGGTGAGATCACCGATCTCAAATATCGTCCGTCCGGCATTCAGGTCGGACGCATGCGCGTGCCGCTCGGTGTGGTGGCGATCATCTACGAATCGCGGCCCAACGTAACAGCCGACGCCGCCGGCTTGTGTTTGAAATCCGGCAATGCGGCGATCCTGCGCGGCGGATCGGAGGCGATTCAATCGAATCAGGCGATCGTCGCATGCGTCCATGAAGGGTTACGGCACGCCGGTCTGCCGGACACCGCGGTGCAGGTCATCGAAACCACCGATCGTGCAGCGGTCGGCGAGCTGCTGACGATGAAGGACTACGTCGACATCGTCGTGCCGCGCGGAGGCAAGAGCCTGATCGAGCGGGTGTCCGCGGAATCGCGCATACCGGTGCTCAAACACCTCGATGGCGTATGTCACGTCTACATCGACGATCGCGCCGACTTCGACAAGGCGTTGCGCATTGCGGACAACGCGAAGACGCAGCGGCTTGGGACGTGCAATACGATGGAGACGCTGCTCGTGCATCGGAACATTGCCGCTGCGATATTGCCCGGGTTGTGCAAGATCTATGTGCAGAAAGGTATCGAGCTGCGGGGCGACGCACAGGCGAGGGCGATCGTTCCGACGATGAAACATGCCAGCGAAGAAGACTGGTACACGGAATATCTCGCCGCCATTCTTGCCGTGCGCGTGGTGGACGATCTCGATCAAGCCATCGAGCACATTACGGTATACGGTTCGCAGCACACCGATGCGATCGTCACGGAAGACTTCAGCCGCGCGCGCCGTTTTCTGCGCGAGGTGGATTCGAGCTCGGTGATGGTGAATGCGTCGACTCGCCTGGCCGACGGTTTCGAATACGGGCTCGGCGCGGAAATCGGTATTTCGACGGATAAGTTGCATGCGCGCGGTCCGGTCGGCCTGGAGGGGCTGACCTCACAAAAATTTATCGTGCTGGGAGACGGCCAGATTCGCACGTGAGCTGTTCGCTACACCGGCATAAAACCGTAGACCGACTAAAACCAGGACAACAATGAGCAGCGTGATCGAGGTCAAAGTCCCCGACATCGGAGACTTCAAAGATATCCCGGTTATCGAAGTGCTGGTTAAACCCGGCGACACCGTCAACAAAGAAGATTCGCTCATCAGTCTCGAATCCGACAAGGCAACGATGGAAGTGCCGTCGCCGGAAGCCGGCGTGGTGAAAGAGCTGAAAATCAAGATCGGCGATAAGGTTTCGCAGGGCGCCTCGATCCTCACGCTGGAATTGCAGGACGGCGCTGCGCCGAGCGCGGACCGCGGCGCGCCGAAGGCCGAAGCACCGCAGACCCCAGCAGTGCCAACCCCGAATGCGCCGCCTGCGCCTGTTGCTGCAACACCGGCGCCACCGCCAGCGGCCGCCGCGCCACCCAGCACGCCCGTCGAGCAAGGCGATTTCCACGGCGAAGTTGTGGTGCTGGGCTCAGGACCAGGCGGCTATACCGCCGCGTTCCGTGCCGCTGATCTCGGTAAGAAAGTCGTGCTTATCGAGCGCTACTCGATCCTCGGCGGCGTCTGCTTGAATGTCGGTTGCATTCCTTCGAAGGCATTACTGCATGCGGCGCGCGTTGCTTCCGAAGCGGACGAGATGTCGCACTTCGGACTCAAGTTCAACAAACCGACGATCGAGCTCGACGCTTTGCGCGGCTGGAAAGAAAGCATCGTCGGACGCTTGACCAAGGGACTCGCCGGGCTCGCCAAGCAGCGCAAGGTGCAAGTCGTGACCGGCGCCGCGAAGTTCACCAAGCCCCACATGTTGGAAGTCGAAACGCCTGAGGGCAAGAAGACGGTTTCGTTCGACAACGCGATCATCGCGGCCGGCTCGCAATCGTCGCGCATTCCCGGCTTTCCATATGACGATCCGCGCTTGATGGATTCGACCGGCGCGCTCGAGCTAAAAGATATCCCGAAGCGTCTGCTCGTGATCGGCGGCGGCATCATCGGCTTGGAGATGGCCACCGTGTACGACGCGCTCGGCTCCAAGGTGACGGTCGTCGAGCTGCTCGACGGTTTGATTCCCGGCGCCGATCGCGACATCATCAAGCCGCTGCACAATCGCATCGCTAAACGCTACGAGGCGATACTGCTGAAAACCAAAGTCACCAAGATCGAAGCCACCAAGCAAGGTTTGCAGGCAACGTTCGAGGGCGAAAAAGCGCCGGCGCCGCAAATGTACGATCGCATCCTGCTGGCCGTCGGCCGCCGTCCAAACGGCAAGGCGATCAACGCCGAAGCGGCAGGCGTCACAGTCAATGAGCGCGGCTACATCAGCGTCGACAAACAGATGCGGACCAACGTGGCGCATATCTACGCCATCGGCGATATCGTCGGCGAGCCGATGCTCGCGCACAAGGCAACGCATGAGGGCAAGCTCGCGGCAGAAGTAATCGCCGGTCACAAAGTCTCGTTCGATGCGCGCACGATTCCGTCGGTCGCCTATACCGATCCTGAAGTCGCCTGGATGGGTTTGACCGAAACGATGGCGAAAGCGCAAGGCACCGAGTATGAGAAAGCGGTATTCCCGTGGGCGGCAAGCGGCCGTGCCCTGGCTACCGCGCGGGATGAAGGGCAGACCAAGTTGCTATTCGACAAAACCACTCGCCGCCTTCTAGGCGCCGCGATCGTCGGACCGAACGCAGGCGAGCTCATCTCGGAAACCGTGCTTGCGCTGGAGATGGGTGCAGATGCGGAAGACATCGCGCTGACGATTCATCCGCATCCCACATTGTCGGAAACAGTGTTCTTCGCAGCCGAGATCGCGGAAGGCAGCATTACCGATCTCTACATGCCGAAGAAGAAGTAGCGTGCGATGCGCTGCTCGGATCGAGCGTCGATTCGAGTAGCGGCTAACGCCCGTCCCGCAGCTCGATTCAATATCGCTCCGACTCACGCATGGCAGATTCATTCGTACCGCTAGTCGCCGCGCCTCGCAGCTTGAACGAACCGGCTTACTGGTTCGTCTTTCACGGCACGCAACTGCTCGTCAGTCAGCAAGACGGCACGGCACGCGTGCCGTTCGTGCAATCGCTCGCTGAGATTGGGATGCATCCCGTGCGTACGCAGTATCTCGGCGAGCTGTCCGGACGTCATTGCTTTTCTGCTGAGGTCTTGGAAGATCGTGCGCCGGAGGGGTTTGCCTGGTTGGGACTGCGCGCGCTGTTCGGCCTGCTCGGCGATGACGTGTTCGCGATCGCGGGGCGCGCGGTGCAGATCATGGACTGGGATCGCACGCATCAGTTCTGCGGTCGCTGCGGTGCGCCCACCGAAGCCAAGCCGGAAGAGCGCGGCCGCCATTGTGCGAGCTGCGGCTTGACGCACTACCCGCGCATCGCGCCGGCGGTAATGGCGTTGATTCAGCGCGGCGACGAATTGCTGCTCGCGCGCTCGCCGCACTTTCCGCCCGGCATGCACAGCGCACTGGCGGGCTTCGTCGAGCCGGGAGAAAGTCTCGAGCAGTGTCTGATGCGTGAAGTCAAAGAAGAAGTCGGCGTCACGGTTAACAACCTGCGCTACTTCGACAGCCAGCCCTGGCCGTTTCCGCACTCGCTGATGATCGCGTTCAACTGCGACTACGCGGACGGCGAGGTCACGCCCGATCCGAACGAGATCGAAGCCGCGGCCTGGTTCGATCTCGATCATTTGCCCATGCTGCCGAACAAGATCAGCATCGCGCGCCGGCTGATCGACGCGACGATCGCGAAGATGCGCGCCGACGCAGGGCGATCTTCGTAGACATCGGCGCGGCAATAACCACAGGAGAGTGCAATGCTGAAAGTGTGGGGCCGCGACAATTCCGTGAACGTGCAGAAGGTGCTGTGGTGTTGCGAAGAGCTCGGGCTGCCGTTCGAGCGCCGGGACGCCGGCCTGCAATACGGGGTGGTTGATACGTCGCAATATCGGGCGATGAACCCGAATGGCCTGGTACCGACGGTGCAAGATGGTTCCCTGGTGTTGTGGGAATCGAATGCGATCGTCCGCTATCTGGCCGCGAAACACGGCCAAGGCACATTATGGCCGGCAGACGTGGCCACGCGCGCACAAGGCGACATGTGGATGGATTGGATGGTGAGTACGTTCTGGCCGACGTTTCGCCCGCTGTTCTGGAATCTGGTCCGCACACCGCCGGCGGAGCGGAATGCGGCGGATACGGCCGAGTCGCTGCAGAAAACCGGTGAGATCCTGACTTACCTCGATACGTATCTGCAAGATCGCATATACATTGCCGGCAACGCATTCTCGATCGGCGACATTCCGATGGGCTGCGCAATCTGG
>JBBRGM010000154.1:0-9230 GCA_038240725.1 Burkholderiales bacterium
GCTGAGGCGAGCGGCAAGCGCGCCGTCGATGTTCTGGAAGAGCACACGGCGATGTCCGCCGAGAGTTTCGTCGCCGCGCTCGGCGCGACGCTCGGCTACGAAGTCGCCAACATGTCGGAGCTCGATCAGCAGGAGCCCGCGTTCGACCTGCTGCCCTATACCGAAGGTTTGGCGCGCGGATGTGTGTTGTGTCGGACACCGAGTGGCGAGCTTTTGATGGCGTTCGGCGACCCGTTCGATCCTTCCCTGCGGCCGTGGGCAGAAGAGCGGGTGCCGCGCGCGATCCAGTGGCGCCTTGCGCATCCCACCGATGTCGCTGCGTATCTGGCGCGCTATGGCGAAACCATGCGCGCGATGGATTCGGTCGTCACTGAATCCGCCGGCGAAGACAGCGTCAGGCACCGTCTCGAAGAACTATCGCTGAAGACCATCAGCGAAGCGGAAAGTCCGGTCGTTCGTCTCGTGCAGTCGACGCTCTACGACGCGTTGAAAGCCGGCGCCAGCGACATCCATCTGGAGACGACTTCGTCGCAGTTGGTGATCAAGTATCGGCTCGACGGCGTGCTCGTCGTCGGCGGTTCGGCGCAGGGCCTGGATATGGCTGAGCAGGTGATCTCGCGCATCAAAGTCATGGCCGAGCTCGACATCGCCGAGCGCCGCATTCCGCAGGATGGTCGTTTCAAAGTCATGGCGCAGGGTCGCGATATCGACTTTCGCGTGTCCGTAATGCCCAGCATCTTCGGCGAAGATGCGGTGCTGCGTATTCTGGACAAGCAGAGTCTCACCGATCACGTGAAAGGCCTGAGTCTCGACGCGCTGGGGTTCGACGATCATTCCGCTGCGATATTGCGCCGGCTGTCGAGCGAACCGTATGGAATGCTACTGGTGACGGGCCCAACCGGAAGCGGCAAGACGACGACGTTGTACGCCGCGATTTCGGAAATCAATCATGGTTCCGACAAGCTGATCACCATCGAAGACCCGGTCGAGTATCAACTTCCCGGCGTGCTGCAGATTCCGGTCAATGAGAAAAAAGGCCTCACATTTGCGCGCGGGCTGCGCTCGATCCTGCGTCACGATCCCGACAAGATCATGGTCGGCGAAATTCGCGATCCGGAAACTGCGCAAATTGCCGTGCAGGCCGCACTCACCGGTCATCTGGTCTTCACTACCGTTCACGCGAACAACGTGTTCGACGTCATCGGCCGCTTTACCCACATGGGTGTCGATCCTTACAGCTTCGTGTCTGCGCTGAACGGTATTGCTGCGCAACGTCTGCTGCGCGTGAACTGCACGTACTGCGCGCACGATGTCGAGGCAACCCCGGAGCTCCTGACCGAATCGGGTTTGCCAGCGGGCTTCGTGGACGGTTGGCGGTTGCGCGCGGGACGCGGCTGCGGCCATTGCCGCGGGACTGGCTTTCGCGGTCGCAAGGCGATTTCGGAAATCATGGTTCTCAACGATGAGATCCGAGAATTGATTACTTCGCGCGAACCGATTCGTCGCGTGAAGGAAGCGGCGCGCAAGAACGGTACGCGGTTTCTGCGCGATTCTGCGTTGGAAGTCGTGCGATCCGGCGAGAGCACATTGCAGGAGATCAATCGTGTCACGCTGGTGGGGTAGTCCCGAGCGGTTGCGCATCGAGTTGCGCCCATTCGAAATCGTCCTGTCGCAGCAGCGGGCGGGTTTTCCGCGCACTCGCAAGGCGACATCCGAACGCATCGCGGTTACCGGCAACAGCGACGATTCGCAAAATGAGCCGTGGCGCGCATGTCTGAATGCAACGATCGCGGCGCTGCGCTCCAAAACTCGCACAGGCGTTCAAGTCGACGTCGTCCTGTCGAGCCATTTCGTGCGCTACGCGTTGGTGCCGTGGAGTGAAAATATCGTGCGCGACAGCGAACGGCTGGCGTTCGCGCGCTTGATACTGCGCAACGTCTACGGTGCCAGCGCGGATGCGTGGGAAGTGTGTCTGGACGAACAACCCGCGGGCCAGTCGTCGTTCGCTTGCGCCATCGATCGCGCACTGCTGACCGGACTCGCCGGCGCAATTGCGGCGGCTGGAGCGCGACTAGGCGAAGTGACGCCGGTGCTGGCCGATTGCATCAACCGCCATCGCCGCCTGCTCAAGGATCGCCAGTTTTGTTTGGCGCACGCCGAGCCTGGCCGTGTGACGCTCGCGTTTCGCTCCGACATGGGTTGGCAATCCGTTCGCGCAAGACGAGTCGACGGTTCATTGACCGACATGCTGCCAAGCGTACTCAAACAAGAGGCCACCGCCGGTTCTGCGCTGGCCGGCGGTGTGCTGTATCTCTGCGCGCCGCAACTGCCGGACGTCGCCACGCCGAACATAGCGGGCTGGCGCATCGTCATGCTGGCTCAGGATGATGACGCGTTTGTCGTGCCGCCTGCGCGCGAGCTCGCTTCACAGCAAATCTAGCGCACGATCAGACATGAATTCGCCCGTTAACCGCGCCACTTGTTGCTAGAGCCGCCGCCATGTTCGGAACATCGTTAGGTCCGCTGCAGCTCGATTTCGCGCATCCTGCGGGACGCGGTTTTCGCTTTGCGCCGTACATACTCGTGCTGGGTGCGCTCGCGGCTTCGGCGGCCGTGTTCTATCAGCGCGAGATGTCGCAGCGGCTGGTGATTCGCGAAGCGCGAATCACCGAACTGCGCAGCATGGCGAGCCGCAGCGCGCCTGCGATTGCGGCCCGTGAGAGCGATACGCCGGAAGTGCGGGCGCAGGTGCAGAAGGCGAACGGGGTTCTGCAGCAGATGAATGTTCCATGGGGCGAGCTGTTTGCGTCGGTCGAATCGGCGGAGGGCGCCGACGTTGCGTTGCTGACGGTGCAGCCGGACCCGCGCAGCCGTTCGGTCACGCTGGCCGGCGTTGCGCGCAGCTTGCCGGCTGTGCTTGGCTACATGCAGCGGCTCGAGCGGACCAAGCGGTTGCACGATGTCGTGCTGGCGAGCCACGAAGTAAAAGCGAAAGAACCCGGGCAACCGGTGGCGTTCGCCGTATCGGCATCATGGGTCGACCCGCAGTGAACGCGATGGAGCGCCGATGAACCGCTGGGCCTGGCTGGTCAAACGTGCCTTGATCCGTCTGCGCTGGTACGGCTTGGGCGGCCTCGCGCTTCTCGTGTTTACCGTGGGATTGACGGTGTTCAGCGTTGGGTCGACGCGACAGCAACTGAAAGCGCTCGACAGCGAAGCCGCCGGCCTGAAAGCGCGGCTGGGAAAACGCGAGGCCAGCACGGTCGCCGTCACCGGCCGCAGTCAGCTGTCGAACTTTTATGCGTTCTTTCCGCTGCCGGAAAATGTGCCGGAGTTGCTCGGACGCATTTATCGATCGGCGCAGGAGCACCAGTTACTGCTGGAGAAAGGCGAATACAAGCTGAGCCGCGAATCGGAATTTCGGCTCGCGCGCTATCAGATAACATTGCCGATGCGCGGCCAGTACGCCGACGTTCGCGGATTCGTCAACGATGTGCTCGAGTCGGTGCCGTCTTCTGCTCTGGAAGAGTTGACACTCAAACGTGAGTCGATCGATGCGCCGGAACTGGAAGCGCGCGTGCGCTTCATTCTATTTCTGGGAGCGCCGTGAGCATCAATCCGAAACTGCGGGTCGGGTTGTTGATCGGCGCACTCGTAGTGACGGTCGCGGCGGTGCATTGGGCGACCGGCTTGTCCGATGGCAGTGACGCTGCGCCCGGCGCGGCCGCGGGTCCGAAGTCGCGTGAACCGCGCTCGGCGCCGTCATTGCAGATTAAGAACACATCAGAGCTGGATCTGCAACGATTGCAGCGCGGACGCGATCTGGATCCCGACGCGGATCCTTTCGGCGCGCGTAATTTTCGGCCGGCGCCTCCGAAACCGAAACCTCTGACCCCGCAACAGTTGGCAGCGCAATCGTATGTTCCACCGCCGCCACCGCCACAAGCGCCGCCATTGCCGTTTTCGTACATGGGCAAACTCGCCGAGGACCAGTCCACCACCGTGTTTCTGATCTCGGGCGACCGCAATCTGGTGGTCAAGCTCGGCGACGTTATCGATAACACCTATCGGCTGGACGAGGTGACCGACTCCACCGTGGTGTTAACCTATCTGCCCATCAACCAGCGCCAAAGTCTTCCCATCGGAGTGCAGTGATGCGTCGTACCCTTTTCATGATTTTGCTATCGGCCGCCTGCATGCTATTGGTCTCCTGCGCTGGCTACCGACACTACGAAGCAGGGCGCAAACTGATCATTCAAGGCGACGATGTCGGCGGACTCGCGAAGCTCGAGCAGGCCGTGAAGGCGAGTCCCGGTAACATCGATTACCGGCGCGCGTATGAGCAGGAAAAAGGACTGGTGATCAGCAAGCTCGTATCCGACGGCGACATGTTCCGCACGTCCGGCGAACTCGCCAAAGCCGAAGCGAACTATCGCAAAGCGCAGCAGCTGGATCCGAACAACGTGCGCATCAAGATGGGTCTGACTGCAGTAACCACTGCTGCGCAGAATCGCGCCGCAATCGAACAAGCCCGCATCGACATCCAGGCAGGCTCGCTGGACAAAGCAGAGAGCGATCTGCGCGTTGTGCTGAAGCGCGACCCGACTCACGCGAAAGCGCGTGACTTGCTCGCGCAGATCGCCGAAGCGCGCACGGCCGCCAGTCCGCCGCCGGCGCCAGCGGAGATCAAATCGCCGTTCACCAAGCCGATCACCCTCGAATTTCGCGATGCAAGCTTGAAGTCGGTGTTCGAGGTGATGTCCCGTACCTCGGGTCTCAATTTCGTGTTCGATCGCGACGTCCGTTCGGATACGAAGATCAATATCTTCGTACGCAATACTTCACTCGACGACGTGATCAAGCTGATTCTCACGACCAACCAACTCGACCGCAAATTGCTCAACGAGAATTCGGTTCTCATTTATCCCAACACACCGGCGAAACAAAAAGAGTACCGCGAGCTGGTCGTGCGCAGCTTTTATCTCGCCAATGCCGACGTCAAGCAGGCGGTGAATCTCGTCAAAGGGATGGTGAAGTCGCAGGACGTGTTCATGGACGAGAAGCTCAACCTCATGGTGGTGAAAGATACCCCGGAGGCGATGAGTGTCGTCGAAAAACTGATGCGCTCTCTCGATCTCGCAGAGCCCGAAGTCATGCTTGAGCTCGAAGTGCTCGAGGTCTCGACTACGCGCTTGCAAAACTTGGGGATTCAGTTCCCGCAACAGGTGAGCTTCGGAAATCCCGCCGCCGCTATTGGTGACGCCTCGAGCACCAGCTCAACAGGCACCACACCACCGGCCAATGTGCGTTTGTCGTCATCGCTCGTTGCATTTACCACCAACCCGCCGTTTATCGTCAATTTGCTGGGCCAGGACAGCGACGCCAAAGTGCTGGCCAATCCGCGTATACGCGTCCGCAATCGCGAGAAGGCGAAAGTCCATATCGGATCGCGCGTTCCTGTAGTGACGACGACGTCGACGGCGAACGTGGGTGTTTCTTCCTCGGTCAGTTATCTGGATGTAGGGTTAAAGCTCGACGTCGAGCCCAACATCTACTTGCGTGACGAGGTCGCGATCAAGATCGGCTTGGAGGTGAGCAACATAACGCGCACTTTGGATCTGCAAGGCACACGGGCTTATGAGCTCGGTACGCGCAACACTGCAACGGTGTTGCAGATCAAAGATGGCGAAACGCAAATCCTGGCGGGACTGATCAACGATGAAGATCGTCGCAGCGCCAACAAAGTCCCCGGTTTCGGCGACATTCCGATCCTGGGACGCCTGTTCTCGAGTCAAAACGATGACCGGACCAAAACTGAAATCGTCCTGCTAATCACCCCGCGCATCGTTCGCAGTCTGGATTGGTCACGCTCGGTGGTGATCGATCAACCGGTCGGGACGGACTCGGCGATCGGCAGCCCCTCGTTGCGCATATCGCGCACCTCGGCCGGCGATTTATCGATGGCGCCCTCGGACGGGACAGGCGGTGGCGTGCGCCGCCCGAATCAGCCGGGCGGTCCAGGTACTGCGCAAATCCCGGCCCCATCTGCACCGGGTTCCGTGCCGCAGTTCCAACAGATTCCAGCGCAACCAAACCAGGCGACAGCGTCTAGGTTGCCGCAAGCAGGCGAGGCGGTGCCGCAGGCGATTCCGCAAACGCCAAGTCAGCTCGGGTCGCAACAAGCGACGCCCCTTACCGCGCAACCTGCACCGACCGCCGACGCAACGGCTTCCGAATCGACGCCGAGTCTGCTCATTGCAGCGCCGCTGGCTGCGCGATCGGGTAGCGAAGTGCTCGTGTCGATCGGTATTCCACCCGGGACACCTGCAGTCAGCGCACGCATGGAGCTCAGCTACGATCCGTCCCAGCTCGAACCGCTAGGTGCGGCCGTGTCTGCACCGGGAAGGCTGCCGTTGAAAGTCGATGGCTCCGCAGCGGTTCGTTTCAAGATTCTCGCGCCGCAAGGACGCGCGCAGCTGCGAATCGACGGCCTGACCGGAACCGACGTCTCGGGAGCCCCTATTGCGATCGCGGCGCCGGCACCGATCGACGTCACCATCACACCTTGATCATGTCTTGGCAATGGTCTGCTCAGTCTCGTTGCGCTAACGCCGTTAGACGTCGAGGTTGTTCTCAAAGCGAAGTGATGCAAGTGGCGCGTATGCCGATCGCGTCGGCGCGCACCGGCTTCACGCTAATCGAACTGATCGTCGTGGTGGCGATCATCGCCATTCTGGCCAGTGGTTTGATGCCGCTGGTCGAGCTGGCTTCGCAGCGGACAAAGGAACAAGAGCTCAACGTCGCCTTGCGCGAAATACGCACCGCGATCGACACCTATAAACAAGCGGTCGAAGAGGGTCGGGTCGCTCGCAAGGCCGACGAAACCGGCTATCCACCCGCCTTGGAAATCTTGGCTACCGGCGTCCCGAACGAGAAAGATCCGGAGAAGAAAAAAATATATTTCATGCGGCATATCCCAAGAGATCCCTTCTTCATCGATCCGGCGGTACCCGGGGAAAAGACCTGGGGATTGCGTAGCTATGAAAGCGGCCCGGACGATCCGCGCGACGGCAAAGATGTGTACGACGTCTACTCGCGGTCAACGAAGACCGGGCTCAACGGTGTGCCGTACAAAAAATGGTGAAAAGTGCAAGCCGTATGATCATCCCGCCTGCTCGAATTGCGGGGACGGAACGGTGATCTTGCCGGTTCTCCGCGGCCTTGATGCGCGGCCCATTTGCAGAAGACCATGGCGTGGACGCGTGTCCGCGGGCTTCACGCTTATCGAGCTGATCGTAGTTCTAACCATCCTTGCGCTTCTGCTTACGATCGCCGCACCTCGTTATTTCTCCCACGTCGACCGCGCCAAGGAAGCAACGCTCAAGCAGGATCTGAGCGTCATGCGCGATGCCATCGACAAGTATCACGGCGACAAAGGTAAATATCCGGACAGTCTCGACGATCTCGTCGGCGCCCGCTATATCCGCGCGATTCCGATAGATCCAATCAGCGAAAGTGCCGGCACTTGGAAGATAACCCCGCCGCCTGACTCGGATACGAAAGGGATGGTGTATGACGTAAAGAGTGGTGCGGATGGCAAAGGGCTTGACGGTACTGCATACGGCGAGTGGTAGGGCCCTGGGACTGAGAAGTACGGGTGCATGCATTTGTAGGAACGCGTCGACGACCTGGACCGGCCTGGCGGTATCGAAACCAATAGCGTCACCTTCTCATCTGCAGCGGCGGCGCGATAACTGCCCAAAGTGCACCCGATGAAAGATAAAGGCCGGCAAGGTTTCCCTTGCCGGCCTTTTTATGGCACGCGAAGCTAAACGATTAGCTGCCGTGCGTCCAGTCCGTCCAACCCATGTTCTTGCCGGCACTGCCCAGTGCGGACAGCGGGAAGTTCGCGCCGTAGGCCTTGTCGATCAAGTAGGGCTGCCATTTGTCATCGCCCGTCGCCCACCAGCCACCGACTTCTTCGTTCAGCTTGTAGAGGAACATAGTGGCGCGGAACATTGCATTGTCCGACCAGTGCCAGGAATCATAGCCGGCACGTGAGAGCAGCTGCGCTTCGACCACGGCGCCCTGCATTGCTTCCCATGCATAGCCGGTGGAACAAGGCTTCCACGTGAACGAGCAGCCGCGACGCATATCGTCAGGCAGCGCGCCGTCGATCGAGTGACCGTTCTTGGTCGAGGCAACCGGGTTGATGCCGACCGGGGCGTTAGCGTTGAGCTGCCAGGACAAATCGTTATATTTGAAACCGCTGTAAGCACTGCGGTCGCCCAGCCAGCCTTTGAACACCTTCGCCGCGCGCTCGAGGTCAGCGGTATCACCTAAGTACATGTCGACTGCGATGCGCGAAGCGCCCGCATGCGTGCCCCAGTTGTTAGGACGGATTTCGTGCGTGCTGATCAGCGTCTTGCCATCCAGCGTTTTGTAGCGGACCGTGGAAAGCCATGTGCGGAAAGCCTTGTCCTTGGCTGCATCGAGGTTACCCAGGTTGATCAGGTCAGCCGCGATAACGTAGGAAACGAGGTTGCGCGCAAGCGCCAGCGTGCGGCCGTTAGCTTCTGTGCCGATAGCCGCCATGATTGCATCAGCCGCTTTCGTACGATAAGCATCGTTGCCGGTGCGCGCATAAACGAGCGCCGCGGCAAGCGTGTTCACATCATGCTTGCTGTCCTGATCCGATACGTTTGCCGAACCGAGCCATCCGTCAGCTGCGGACTTGACGTTTTGCCAAGCCTTGCCCGTCATCGGCAGTTTTTGGATCTCGGCGGACGAGATCCAGATGCCGTTCGCAGTCGAAGTTGCGGTGGCCGCGCTCGACATGCAGGGTACCGTTACTGCGAGCAAGCCGATGAACGCAGCGCCCAGTGCTCGTGCGAGCGCGGTTAGATGACCTTTGCCGGCAGTGTTGTTAAGTGATGTCATTAAATATTCCTTGGTGTTGTTGGCATGCGTTAACTACCCGCTCCTTCGATTCGCCTGCTCACATGTAAGTCTCGATTGCTCGCTAACCAACGCGAACGTCGCCGTTGCATTTCTTAACGGTGACCACCGAGTGTTGGACGGTAAGCAGACCCCGGGGCCTCCTGAGCAAAATCCAAGACGTCAGCAATCTGCAAAAGTCAACGGGAAGTGTTGCGCAGGCGTGATGCTCGCTTGCATTCAATTGTGCAATTGCATCGCCGCATCTGGGTCGCCAATCGACATCGGTGCGG
>JBBRGM010000155.1:0-9227 GCA_038240725.1 Burkholderiales bacterium
TCGAGACCATCCGGCGCATCGGTCATGACCTCAAAGGATCCGGAGAAGCTTTCGGGTTTCCTGAGTTGTCAGCTTTTGGGGCGGCGCTTGAGCGCGCCGCAATTGCTCACAAAAAACGCGTATTGGGCGAACAGCTCGCTGGAATGGAGCAGTTCCTCTCGCGCCTGCGTATCACTTCGGACAAATGAACTCGACGACCCTTAAGACTTACGACATCAAGACTACGCCGGCTGCGCCGCCTGCTCTCGCGACCCATGCGGGAACCATGCGCGTGGCGATTGTAGAAGACGATCCCTCGCAGGCCGAATTGCTCACGCACTGGCTCGAACTCGCGGGACATCATTGCCACCACTTCGACCGTGGCGAACGTTTGATCCGCGCGCTCGATCAGGAAAGCTTCGACGTCCTGGTTCTGGATTGGAATCTGCCCGACATCAGCGGTGTCGATGTGCTCAAGCGCATCCGCGCCAGCTCCCAGGCCGGATTGCCGATCCTGTTCGTCACCGCGCGCAATCGCGAAGACGACGTCGTTCTGGCGCTGCGCCAAGGTGCAGACGATTACATGGTCAAGCCGGTGCGCCGCTTGGAATTGATCGCGCGCCTGGAAGCCATCGCGCGCCGTGGCAAGCACCGCACAGAGCAGCCGGAAGTCCTCGAGCTCGACGTTTTCCGAGTCGATACGCAGACGCGTACCGTCACTCGCAACGAGCGCGAGGTCGATCTGACCGCCAAGGACTTCGACTTGTCCGTGCTGTTTCTGCGCAATATCGGCCGGTTGCTGTCGCGCGGACACATTCGCGAGAGCGTCTGGGGTCCGAGCGCAGTAGTAACCTCGCGAACGCTGGACACGCATGTCAGCCGTATCCGCAATAAGCTCGGCCTCACGCCGGAAAACGGCTGGCGCCTGGCAGCGGTGTATCGATACGGTTACCGGCTCGAGCAGCTCGATCCGAATCGTCTCTTGCACGCCGACGACGTTTGATCGAATGCCGGGGCGTTGCCCCGGCGGCGTACGGAGTTTCATCGAGAGCGAGCGCGCTATAATGCGTCTCGCTCTTTTTCGTTTTTCCCGATGAGTTACTACGAAAAACACGTCTTCTTCTGCTGCAACCAGCGCGACAACGGCGCGGCGTGCTGCAACGATCATGGCGCACAAAAGATGCGCGACTACGCGAAAAGCCGCGTCAAAAAGCTCGGCTTGAATGGCGAGGGCAAGGTGCGGATCAACCAAGCCGGATGCCTGGATCGCTGTGACGAAGGGCCGGTGCTGGTGGTGTACCCCGACGCCGTCTGGTACACCTACGTCGATCACGAAGATATCGACGAGATCATCGAAGAGCATCTGGTCAACGGACGCATCGTCGAGCGCTTGAAGATTTGAAACCAGCCGCTCAGGAACGTCTATCGATTGAAGGCCCGGCCGGCGCACTCGAGATAGTCATCAACGATCCCGAGCGCGACGATAGCGTCGCTGGCAGCGGTCATCGCGGCCTCGCGCTGATTGCGCATCCACACCCACTACACGGCGGCACGCTGGACAACAAAGTCGTACAGACGCTCGCCAAGGCATTCCATTCGCAGGGCTACGTCGCGGTACGCATGAATTTTCGCGGTGTCGGCGAGAGCCACGGCACCTTCAACGAAGGTATCGGCGAAACCGAAGACTGGCTGCGAGTCCACCAAGCCATGGTGCTGCGATTCGGTCCGTTGCCCTGTGCGCTCGCCGGATTTTCCTTCGGCGCATTCGTTCAATCCCGTGTTGCGCAGTACTTTGCGCAAACCGGCATCGCGGCGCGCCTGGTTTTGATTGCGCCCGCCGTCGGCCGCTTCGCGGTTGCGCCACCGTCGCCAGGCACGCTCATCGTCCACGGCGATCAAGACGACGTCGTACCGTTACAGGATGTGTTCGCCTGGGCGAAACCGACGCACGCGCCGGTGGTCGTGCTGCCCGGTGCAGGACACTTCTTCCATGGTTACCTGGCCGAGCTGCAGAGCATCGTCAAGCGCTTCGCCGCGAGCGACGGCGACTAACTGCCGCGTGTCGAACATGTTGTCACTGCGCGGAGTTCGCAAGTTTTTCGGTAGTCATGAAGTCGTGCGCGGCATCGACCTGCACGTTCGGCGCGGCGAATGCTTTGGTTTGCTCGGGCCTAACGGCGCAGGAAAAACGACGACCTTACGCCTCGCGCTCGGATTGACCGATCCCGACGCCGGCGAAATTCTGCTGCTTGGCCATCCGGTTCCTCGTCAAGCACGCGAAGCTAGAGTGCGCATCGGCGTGCTGCCGCAAACGGATAACCTCGATCCTGACTTCACGGTGTTCGAAAACCTGCTGGTCTACGGCCGCTATTTCGGCTTGCCGAAAAGCGAGATCATCGCGCGCATTCCAGGTCTGTTGGAATTTGCCGGTCTGGAAGGACGAAGCGATGCACGCATCCAAACGCTGTCGGGCGGCATGAAACGACGGTTATCCCTGGCGCGTGCGCTGGTCAACGATCCCGATTTGATTTTCCTCGATGAGCCCACCACCGGTCTCGATCCGCAGGCTCGGCATCTGATCTGGAACCGGCTCAAACAACTGCTGGCGATGGGCAAGACCATCGTTCTGACAACGCACTTCATGGACGAGGCGGAACGCTTGTGCGAGCGGATTGCGGTGATCGACGACGGGCGGCTCATCGCAGAAGGCACGCCGCCGCAGCTGATCGCTGCGCATATCGAGCCGCAGGTTGTGGAGATCTACGGCGACGCCGCGACGAGTTGGTCGGAGCAGGACGGCGCAACCCTGTGCGATCGATGCGAACGGATCGGCGAGACGGTCTTCTGCTACACCCGCGATGCCGAACGCGCGCTGTCGAAGCTGTCCGGTCGGGACGACCTGCGCTACCTGCATCGGCGTGCGAATCTGGAGGATGTATTTCTCAAGCTCACCGGGCGCGACATCCGCGATTGACGATGGGTAGCCGAACATGAAGCGCGATCACTTTGCACCGCCGCGGATCAGCGCGCGCTTCGCGCTGGTCTGGCGGCGCAACTTTCTCGTCTGGCGCAAGCTGGCGATCCCATCGATGCTGGGCAATCTTGCCGATCCGATGCTCTACATGCTCGGCCTGGGATATGGGCTGGGCAATCTGCTGCCCAAGGTCAACGGTACGCCATATATCGTTTTTCTGGCGGCGGGTACGGTGTGCTACAGCACGATGAACAGCGCTACTTTCGAAGCGCTGTACTCGGCGTTTTCACGCATGCACATCCAGCGCACGTGGGAGGCGATTTTGAATACGCCGATGAATCTGGACGACGTCGTCTTCGCCGAAGCGGCCTGGGCGGCGAGCAAAAGTTTTCTCTCCGGCATGGCGATTCTAGTAATCATCTGGCTGCTCGGGTTATCGCATTCGCTGCTGACGCTGTGGCTGATTCCGCTGACAGTGCTGATCGGCGCGACGTTCGGATCCCTTGCGCTAGTGATGACCGCACTTGCGCCGAGTTACGATTTCTTCATGTACTACTTCACCCTCGTCATCACGCCGATGGTTTTGCTGTGCGGCGTGTTCTTTCCCGTGGCGCAGTTGCCAGTCGCTCTGCAGATGCTGGCGTCCGCGTTGCCCTTGACGCATGCGATCGACCTCGCGCGGCCGCTGGTGAACGACCAGATTCCAGCGCACGCGCTGCTGCACGTAAGCGTGCTCGCGAGCTATGCTGTGATAGCGTTTTACGCCGCAATTGTGCTGACGCGTCGCCGCTTGCTGGTGTAGACGCACGGCCGACGCGAAGCCGCGTTTCGTCATCGGGAGTATCCGGCATGCTGTGGGTAAAGGCGCTGCACATCATTTTCATGGTGACTTGGTTCGCGGGCTTGTTCTACCTGCCGCGGCTGTTCGTCTATCACGCGCAGGCTAGCGATGCGGTAAGCCTGGAGCGGTTCAAGGTCATGGAGCGAAAGCTGTACTTCGGCATCATGACTCCCGGTGCGATTCTCACGATCGTTTTCGGCGCTTGGCTATGGCTGGGGTTCGGCATCGGCGGCGGCTGGCTGCATGCCAAGCTCGCGCTCGTGGCCGTGCTGGTTGGCTATCACATCTATTGCGGCAAGCTGCTGACGGCATTCAAGCACGACCGCAATACGCACAGTCACGTGTGGTTTCGCTGGTTCAACGAAATGCCGGTGCTCATCTTGTTCGCCGTCGTCTTGCTGGTTGTGGTCAAGCCGTTCTAACCCGATGCGCGCGACGGTACTTCTCAGTCTGCTAGTCGCGCTGACCACAACCCCTGCCTTCGCGCAGTCGGACGAGCGTGGCACAGCAGAAATCGTCGTGCAGGTATCGCTCACGGCAGGATTGCGGTATCACGACGCCAAGGCCGTCTGGGATCAGATGCATGTGGGCGATGCCCTCACGTTGGTGCGCGAACCCGACAATCTCTACGATGCGAACGCTGTCAGCGTGGAATGGAATGGCCACAAGCTCGGCTACATCCCGCGCAAGGAAAATGAAGCGGTCGCCCGCCAGATCGATCGCGCAAACCGGCTGCAGGCTCGCATCACGAAGCTGCATTACTACCGCAATCACCGACGCAAACTCGAATTCGAGGTGTTCTCGCCGCTACAGTGACGTTGCGTCGGCGTTCGGCGCGCGTGGCTCGAGTTTCATCTGCGAGCAACTCTGGCCGATCGCGGTCGCGCGAATACGGGATAATCGTGCATGGCCGACTCACCCAAAACATCTCTACGATCCACGTTGCTGCACTTCTTCTCGCCCTGCCCGCGCGGCCTGGAAGCGGTGCTGGTCACCGAGTTGCAAACGTTCGGTGCCACGGAAATCGAAGCGAGTGAAGGCGGAGTTGCGTTCCGCGGCGATCTGAACGTGTGTTACCGGAGCAATCTCGAGAGCCGCGTTGCAAGCCGCGTTCTGCTTCGCGTCGGCCAATGGCCCTACAAGAGTGAGGAGGACGTCTACAAGTCAGCGCGTACGCTCGCTTGGCGCGATCACTTCGATGTCGCGCAGAGCATCCGGGTCAACGTTTCTGCCATCGGCAGCCCACTCAACAGCCTCGACTTCATCACGCTTCGTATCAAAGACGCAATTTGCGATCGTTTCCGGGCCGACACGGGCAATCGTCCTAACGTCGATACAGCGCAGCCCGACGTCCGCGTCCATGCATTCTTCGAAGCAAGCAAATTTACGCTGTACCTGGATACCTCCGGCGAACCGCTGTTCAAGCGCGGCTGGCGCAGCCATCAAGTGGAAGCACCGCTGCGCGAAAACCTCGCCGCCGGCATCATCATGTTGACTGGCTGGGATCGGCGCTCGCCATTACTGGATCCCATGTGCGGCGGAGGCACGCTGCTGATCGAAGCGGCCATGTTGGCGCTCAACATCGCACCCGGCATCGCGCGGCGCTTCGGCTTCGAGAAGCTGCGTAACTTCGAAGCTGAAAAGTGGGACGCAGCGTTATCTGCTGCGCGCGCAGCGCAACTGCATGATGGCCAACTGCCGCTGCTCGGCGGCGATTTGTACGGCGAGCAACTCAAGCTCGCGCGCGCGAACCTGGAGAGTGCGGGCCTAGCCGGCACCGTCTCTCTCAAACAGGCGAACGTGTTGGAGATGCCGAGGCCCGCTGAGTCCGGTGTGTTGATTGCCAATCCGCCGTATGGAGTCAGGATGGGTGAGCAGGACGATCTCGCACGCTTTTATCCGCAACTCGGCGATGCATTGAAGCAACGGTTTGCGGGCTGGTCTGCGTGGATCTTCACTGCGGACCTGCGGCTACCCAAACTGATCGGGCTCAAGCCTTCGCGCCGCATCCCTCTCTACAACGGCGCGCTCGAATGCCGGTTGTATGGTTTCGAGCTGGTGTCGGGCGCTATGCGCCGGCAAAAAGCCGGCGAGGCCGAAGCCGACCCGCAAATCGCGTCGCGCAAATAAAAACGGGCGATCCATATGGATCGCCCGCAATGCCAACCGACAGCCGCGAAGCGCAGCTCAAACGATGTTCAAGTGATCGATCCCGCCGAGCATATCTTTGTCCTTGGCTTCATGGCCGTGCAGCTTGATTTGTAGGCGCAGCTCATTCATCGAGTCCGCGTTGCGCATCGCATCTTCGTACGAAATAAAGCCATTCTCGTACAGGTCGAATAGCGCCTGGTCGAACGTCTGCATGCCCAGTTCGCGCGACTTGCGCATGATTTCCTTGAGCTCGTGCACCTCGCCCTTGAAGATGAGATCGGACACCAACGGGGTGCTCAGCATGATCTCGATCGCGGCGACGCGGCCGGGGCCATCGCGTTTGGGAATCAAGCGTTGCGAGATCATGCCCTTCAAGTTCAGCGACAAATCCATCAGCAGCTGAGCTCGACGTTCTTCCGGGAAAAAGTTGATGATGCGGTCCAACGCCTGATTGGAGCTGTTGGCGTGCATCGTGGAAAGACATAAGTGGCCGGTTTCTGCGAATGCGATGGCATGGTCCATCGTGTTGCGATCGCGGATCTCGCCGATGAGGATGACGTCCGGCGCCTGACGCAGCGTATTCTTCAGGGCGGTTTCCCAGGTGTCGGTGTCTACGCCGACTTCCCGCTGGGTGATCAGACAGTTCTTGTGATCGTGTACGTATTCGATCGGATCTTCGATCGTTATGATATGGCCGTAGCTGTTTTCATTGCGGTACCCGATCATTGCGGCGAGCGTCGTTGATTTGCCGGAGCCGGTCGCGCCGACGACGATGACCAGTCCCCGCTTGCCGACAGCGACATCCTTCAGCACTTCGGGAAGTCCCAACTCGTCCAAACGCGGGATGGTCGTGGTTATCGTACGCAGCACCAAACCGACACGCGCCTGCTGCACGAAGGCATTAACACGGAAGCGGCCGATGCCAGGCGGGCTAATCGCGAAATTGCATTCCTTGCTCGCTTCGAATTCCTGCGCCTGCTTGTCGTTCATGATGGCGCGGGCGAGCTCGAGCGTGTGGGTCGGCGTCAAGCTCTGATTCGATACCGGCGTCATCTTGCCATCTACCTTAAACGCCGGCGGAAAGCCCGCGGTGATGAACAGATCGGACGCTTTCTTGCTGAGCATCACGCGCAGGAGCTCGTGTACGAATTTGATTGCCTGGTCCCGTTCCATTTCCCGCTCCTTAAAAATACATGTTCTTGGCGCGACCGGGAATCAGCCCGGGAACATATCTTTATTGGCTGCTTTGACGCGTGCGTCGGCCGAGTGCACAGTGCCGCGCTTGACCAGCTCCTGCAGATTCTGGTCGAGCGTCTGCATGCCGAGCGACTGCCCGGTCTGAATCGCGGAATACATCTGGGCAATCTTGTTCTCACGGATCAAGTTGCGGATGGCCGGCGTGCCGACCATGATTTCGTGAGCGGCGACGCGGCCGGTGCCGTCTTTTGTTTTCAGCAGGGTCTGCGAAATGACCGCGCGCAGCGACTCGGACAACATCGATCGCACCATTTCTTTTTCCGCCGCCGGGAATACATCGATGATACGGTCGACCGTCTTGGCCGCCGAGCTCGTATGCAAGGTGCCGAATACCAGGTGACCGGTTTCAGCAGCAGTCAGCGCCAGGCGAATGGTTTCCAAGTCGCGCATTTCGCCGACCAGGATGATGTCGGGATCCTCACGCAGCGCGGAGCGCAGGGCGTTGGCGAAGCTCAGCGTATGCGGGCCCACCTCACGCTGATTGATCAGGCATTTCTTGCTTTCGTGCACGAATTCGATCGGGTCTTCGACTGTGAGGATGTGGCCGTGATCGTTTTCGTTGATGTGGTTCACCATCGCCGCCAGGGTCGTCGACTTGCCCGATCCGGTCGGGCCGGTAACCAGAACGATTCCGCGCGGCTGCTGCGAGATATCCTTGAAGCTGTTCGGCGCTTTCAATTCTTCGAGCGAGAGTACTTTCGACGGAATCGTCCGCATTACTGCAGCCGCACCGCGATTTTGCACGAATGCATTGACGCGGAATCGAGCGAGATTCGGTATGGCGAACGAGAAGTCGCACTCGAGATTCTCTTCGTAGTGCTTACGCTGTCCATCGTTCATGATGTCGTACACCATGGCATGCACATCCTTGTGCTCCATGGGCGGCAGATTGATACGGCGAACGTCACCGTTTACGCGGATCATCGGCGGCAGACCTGACGAGAGATGCAGATCCGAGGCCTTGTTCTTGACCACGAAGGCGAGGAGTTCGGAGATGTCCATATATAATTCTCGAGGTGAGGTGCGGCTGAAGTCCGCCGGTGGCGGACTTATCTGCAAGGCAAATCTTATGCCCAATATCGTACTTCGCCCAGTCGACGAAAGCGGTCGTCACAAGTCTGTTGGGAACGTCCGCGCGCTTTCGTTTTCCGCCCTGCCGGGAGCGACGCCTACATACTTTATCGACTGCCGATGAATGCAATCCAGGAAAATCTTTCGCTCGTTCGCGCTCGCATCGTGCGAGCAGCGCACGCCGCAGGTCGCGACCCGAATGCGATCGCCCTCCTGGCGGTCTCGAAGACATTCCCGCCCGAAGCGGTTCTCGATGCGATAGCGTGCGGCCAATGCGCGTTCGGCGAAAACTACGCTCGCGAAGGCGTTCAGAAGCAGCTCGCTGTCGAATCGGCACTCGGAGAAAGACCAAAAATTCGCCCGTTCGATCGCCCCGGTCAGTTACCGCCTGAGCCAGTCTGCGATCGCCCGGCTTGGCATTTTATCGGCCCACTTCAGAGCAACAAGACTCGCCTGATTGCAGAGAATTTCGATTGGGTGCACAGCGTCGATCGCATCCAAATCGCGCAGCGGCTGTCGGATCAGCGCCTGCCGGAACTTCCTGTCTTGCAGATGTGTGTCCAGGTTAACGTCAGTGGAGAAACGACCAAGAGCGGGGTCGCTGCCGATGATCTATTGCCGCTCGTTATGCAAATCCAGGCGCTACCCCGAGTTCGGCTGCGCGGCCTGATGACGATCCCAGAGGCGAACACGCCATCGGAACATCAGCGCGATGGATTTAGCCATTTGCGCGAAATGCAGGAATCGCTTCAAAGCCAAGGCTTCGCCCTCGATACGCTGTCGATGGGCATGTCGAACGATCTCGAAGCCGCCATTGCAGAAGGTGCCACTATCGTTCGCATCGGCCGGGCAATTTTCGGCGAGCGTGATCCCATGTCCCGCCCGGGCTAGCCGGGCTTGCGTTCCCTGCTTATACTCCGCCTTCCCGCAACGGGTCGGATGCCGCACCTTCGG
>JBBRGM010000156.1:0-9210 GCA_038240725.1 Burkholderiales bacterium
CTTCAGCACCTGCCGGCGATCGGCCGCCGTGAGATAGCCCGCACCCTGCGGCGCTGCGAAGGTCTGCTTGATGAAGCGCCCCGCGGCCTCGCTGCGTGTCAGCCATTTGCGATCGCCGGTCGCGGTGTACACCGCCAGCATGGCGCGGCCCATCGCCAGCGTGTCTTCCAGGTAGGGACCGGCGGCGTCGCTCTCGTCGTGGCGGAATCCGCCAGCGGGCAGCGAGCGATGAGCAACTGCCCAGTCGAGCGCCGTCACCGCCTGCTGCAAATAACGCTGATCCATCGTTGCGCTGTAGAGCTGTATCAGCGCCTGCGCCATCCAGCCCTGCTCGCGCGAATAGAGATGCTTGTCGATGGCCGGCATGCCGCGCTTGCGCCGAGCAGCATCGTTTAGCGCAAAGTAATCGGCGCTGTGCTCGCCGCGCACCACATCGGCATCCTGGCTCACGTAGAACGCGCCTTCCGGGCCGCTCAAGAACTGCGTAACGTAGCGATGGATATTCTTCGCGGCGTCAATGTATGCGGGATTATCGAGCGTCATCGCGCCGAGTGCGTAGAGACGGATGGCCTCGGCCTGAATCGCGAGTATTTTCTCGTAGTGCGGATGCTGCCAGTCGCGATCGGTCGAATACTGATACATGCCGCCCCAGACCGGATCGATCAGCGCCACCGCGCCGCGCAAATCCTGCGTCGCCATCGCGCGTGCCTGCGCATCGCCTTTGCGCGCCTGCATCAGCTCGTATTCGATGGCGTCGTGATCGAGAAAGCGCTGCTCCTGGTCCAAACCGCCGATGGTGAAGTCGTGGGTATCGTGGAAACGTTTGCGCAATTCCTTTTCCAGCAGTGCGGCGAGAATCGGCGTACGCGAGAACGTATCGAGCCCGGCTTGATCGCGATACTGCATCGGGCTCGGATCCTTCACGATCGCCTGCAGCAGGCTGCCCATGCGCTCGGGCGGTATGTAGCCGCGGCGCTTGACGATTTCGGTGCCATCCGGCGCGAACACGACGGTGGCGGGCCAGCCGTACTCGTCGTAGCGCCGTGAAAGATCAGGCCGCGCGTCCTGGTCGGCGCGAATGGCGATGTAATGCTTGCCGATCAGCTGGGTGACCTTCGCGTCCTGGTAAGTCGTCTTCTCCATCACATGGCACCAGTGGCACCAGACCGCTTCCAGATCCAGCAGGATGTAGCGCTTTTCGCGCTTGGCCTGCGCGAACAGATCCTCCGACCAGTCGTGCCATACGATCGGGGTTTGGCCGGCAACCGGCGCTTCCGGCTGTGCCGCGCCGGGCATGCGTGCGGCGTAGACGGTACAGCTCAATGAACCTAGCGCCAGGAGCGCATAGACGAGCGGTCGGGCTGGGATGAGACGCATCGGGGTGTCCTCGTGAAGTCTGCTGGTTATACGCGTCGCAGAAGCGGCCAGATTCGTCCGGTTCCGCCCGGATGGTCCTATGGGGGCGTCCGAGGTTGCTCCCGACCGCCACTAGACCTATAATCCGCGGCTCGCTTGATTCGCCCCCATCCCGTAGTCTCGATTGCGTGTCTATCTTCGGCTCGATTAGTTGCTCGGGGCTATTCGCCCAAGCTATTCGCATAGGCCGTTCGATTGGAAGCTTGAACGGCACGATCGAGCACGGGCGGCCTGTCAAACGCCTCAGATAGCTGAACCACCCCTTGCCCTACCGTCTCGCAGCGGCGGGTACAACCCATAAGGAGATGCGATGCGTCACTACGAAATCGTCTTTATCGTCCATCCCGATCAGAGCGAGCAGGTGCCCGCGATGATCGAGCGCTACAAAGGCATGGTCACCGCCCGCGACGGCCGTCTACACCGGCTGGAAGACTGGGGGCGCCGCCAGATGACCTACCCGATCCAGAAAATGCACAAGGCGCACTACGTTCTGATGAACGTCGAGTGCGATCAGGAAGCGCTCGACGAAATCGAGCTCGCCTTCCGCTTCAACGACGCTGTGTTGCGCCACTTGACGGTCATCATGCGCGGCCCGATCACCGAGCCCTCCCCGATGATGAAACAGGAGAAGTCCCGCTCCCTTGCCACCGGCGACGCGCCGGTGCGCCCGCAGTCCGACGGCGATGCGGAAGTCGAGACCGGCGCTACCGCGCAGGCGGAGTGAGCGAGAACGCAATCCAGTTGAGCGGCATGGTTAGCGAGCGAGCAGCGTTGCGCTACACGCCCGCCGGCATTCCGGTGCTGGCGTTTCGCGTCAAGCACGCGTCTACGCAAACGGAAGACCGCATTCCCAGAGATGTGGAGTTCGAGATCGATGCGATGGCGGTCGGCAAGGTTGCCTCCCAAATGGAAAGCGTTCGCGATGGCCAGCATATACACGTGCGTGGCTTTCTCGCTCTTCGCAGCCGCCTCAGCACGCATTTCGTTCTGCACGTAGATCAATTCGAACTGGAGTAGGAGAAAATATCATGGCATTCGGTGGCAGCAGGTTCGGCGGCAAAGCCAAAGATAAGCGCAAAGAGAACGATCGCAGCTTCCGTCCGCTGTTCAAGCGCCGGAAGTTTTGCCGCTTCACCGCGGAAGGGATCACGTACGTCGACTACAAGGATGTCGAGTTGTTGAAGGATTTCATCAACGAAAATGGGCGCATCATTCCGGCGCGCATCACCGGCACCAAGTCGCACTATCAGAGGCAGCTGTCGATCGCGATCAAGCGCGCGCGCTTTCTGGCGCTGTTGCCCTACACCGACCTGCACTGAGGAGCGCATTCATGCAAGTAATCCTGTTGGAGAAACTGCCGAACCTGGGCGCGCTTGGCGAAGTCGTCAACGTGAAGCCCGGTTACGCGCGCAATTTTCTCATCCCGCAAGGCAAGGCCAAGCGCGCGACCGAGGCGAATCTGGCCGATTTCGAAAAGCGTCGCGCCGAGTTGGAGAAGGTGCACAACCAGTCGCTCGTCGTCGCACAAGAACGCGCTGCGAAGCTCGAAGGTGTGGTCGTGCAGGTTTCGCAGAAAGCCGGTGTCGATGGCCGTCTGTTCGGCTCGGTCACCAATTCCGATATTTCGGAAGCGTTGATTGCACAAGGCTTCGATGTGCAAAAAGCTCAGGTGCGCCTGCCCAACGGCCCGCTGAAGCAGACCGGCGAGCATGAAGTCACGCTCGATCTGAATACCGACGTCAAAGTACAGATCAAGATCGCCGTCGTCGCGGAAGCGTAGCGACAGCAGCGCCGGCCGGCATCGCTGCCTGCGCTGCTTGGGCTCTAGATCCAAACGATAAAAAAGAGAGGCGCATCGCCTCTCTTTTTTTTTGTTACATTCATCGATTCCAACGCGTCTTCTTTCCAATCTCAGCGAATCCAGAATGGCCCAGGCCCAGGCGGTATCGCAGCTTATCCAGGATTCGCAGCTCGACGTGCTCAAGCTGCCGCCGCACTCGCTGGAAGCCGAGCAATCGGTGCTCGGCGGGCTCATGCTGGAAAACGGCGCGTGGGATCGCATCGGCGACATCATCGCCGAGAGCAACTTCTACCGCGCCGATCACCGGCTGATCTATCGCCACATCTCGCGTCTCATCGAGCACGGCCGGCCGGCTGACATCGTCACCGTAGCAGAAAGTCTAGAGAGCACCAAAGAACTGACCAGCGTCGGCGGCGTTCCCTACCTCAGTGCGCTGGTGAGCAACACGCCATCTGCGGCGAACATCCGACGCTATGCCGAGATCGTGCGCGAGCGCGCGATCTTGCGGCGTCTCGCCGAGGTCGGCACAGAAATTTCCGACTCCGCGTTCAACACCATGGGACGCGATGCCGGCACCGTGCTCGACATGGCCGAGTCGAAAGTGTTCGAAATCGCGGAACAGGGCGCGCGCGGGCGGCAGGGTTTTCAGGATATGCCGCCGCTGCTGACCAAAGTCGTGGAGCGCATCGATCTGCTCTACAACCGGGACAGCGACAGCGACGTCACCGGCGTGCCGACCGGCTTCGTCGATCTCGATCGCATGACATCCGGGTTGCAGCCGGGCGATCTCGTGATCATCGCGGGAAGACCCGCCATGGGAAAGACCTCGCTGGCATTGAACATCGCCGAGAACGCGGCACTCACCTCCGGCTTGCCGGTCGGCGTGTTCAGCATGGAAATGGCGGCGACGCAGCTGGTCATGCGCATGATCGGCTCGGTCGGCAGACTCGATCAGCACAAGCTGCGCACCGGACGCCTGCACGACGACGATTGGCAGCGCCTCACCCATGCCGTCGGCAAGCTCAATGAAGCGCCGCTGCACATCGATGAGACGCCGGCTCTCAATCCACTCGAGCTGCGCGCTCGCGCGCGCCGTCTACATCGTCAGTACAAGAAGCTCGGCCTGATCGTCATCGATTACATCCAGCTCATGTCGGCGTCGGGCGTCGGCGAAAATCGCGCAACCGAGATCTCGGAAATTTCACGGTCGATGAAAGCCCTGGCGAAGGAATTGGATTGTCCGGTGATCGCGCTGTCGCAGCTCAACCGCAGTCTCGAGCAACGGCCGAACAAACGTCCGGTCATGTCGGATCTGCGCGAGAGCGGCGCGATCGAGCAGGATGCCGATCTGATTCTGTTCATCTATCGCGATGAGGTCTACAACCCGGAAACAGCGGACAAAGGCATCGCGGAGATCATTGTCGGCAAGCAGCGTAACGGGCCGATCGGTACGGTGCGGCTCGCGTTTTTGGGAGAGCACACGCGGTTCGAGAATCTGGCGGATCCGACTAGATATTAACTGCGGTGATCAGTGATTCAAGTGCCGTGATCGGTGATCGGCGATCAGTGATCAACACCGACAAGCAAAACCGGCAAGCTACACCGTGCTCCTGCGGATCGCTTCGCGATCAAAGAATCTCGGCTGCGTGATCGGCCAGGCGAGAGCGTTCGCCGCGCATCAAGGTGACGTGGCCGCCGTGTGGCCAGCCTTTGAAGCGGTCGACTACGTAAGTCAGGCCTGAGCTGCCTTCGGTCAGGTACGGCGTATCGATCTGCGCGATGTTGCCGAGGCACACGACTTTCGTGCCTGGACCGGCGCGTGTGATCAACGTCTTCATCTGCTTCGGCGTCAAATTCTGCGCTTCGTCGATAATGACGAACTTGCTCAGGAACGTGCGTCCGCGCATGAAGTTGAGCGACTTGACTTTGATGCGTGAGCGAATCAGATCACGCGTGGCGGCGCGGCCCCACTCGCCGGCCTCTTCGTCGGTGCTGTTCAGCACTTCTAGATTGTCTTCCAGTGCGCCCATCCACGGCGCCATCTTTTCTTCTTCGGTGCCGGGCAGAAAACCGATGTCTTCGCCGACCGGCACGGTGACGCGCGTCATGATGATCTCGGTGTAGAGCTTGTTTTCCATGGTCTGCATCAAGCCCGCAGCCAGAGTGAGCAGCGTTTTCCCCGAGCCCGCCTGACCGATCAATGTAACGAAATCGATATCTGGATTCATCAACAGATTGAGCGCGAAGTTTTGCTCGCGATTGCGCGCGAGAATGCCCCACACGCTGTTGCGCTGATGGCTGTGGTCGACCAGCGTTTGCAAGACGGCGGTTTGCGCGGAGCATTCTTTGACCTGCGCAAAGAACGGCCGGTCCAGATCCTGATAGACGAATTCGTTGACGAGAAAACTCGCGCACAGCGGACCGTGCACGCGATAGAACGTGCGGCCCGACTGCTGCCACGATTCCATTTCGCCGCCGTGCGTTTCCCAGAAGTCTGCGGGCAGCTCGCGCACGCCGGTGTAGAGCAGGTCGGTGTCTTCGAGAACCTTGTCGTTGAAGTAATCCTCGGCGGCCAGCCCGAGCGCACGCGCTTTGATGCGCATGTTGATGTCTTTGCTGACCAGAATGACTTGCCGCTTGGCGTGCGTTTCCGCCAGATGGTGGACCACGCCGAGAATCTGGTTGTCGGCTTTGCTGGTGGCAAGCGTCGCCGGCAGCTCAGCGTTGATCGCGCTCGTCTGGAGAAACAATCGTCCTGCCGCTTCTTTGGCGCCGTGCGAATTGAGCGCAATGCCGTCTTCGATCTGATTCTCGGCGTGGCTAAGAAGCTCGTCCAGGTAACGACTGACTTGACGCGCGTTGCGGGCGACTTCCGACATGCCTTTTTTATTGGCGTCGAGCTCCTCGATCGTCGCCATCGGCAAATACACGTCATGCTCTTGAAACCGGAACAAACTGGTCGGGTCGTGCATCAACACGTTGGTGTCCAGCACGAACAGCTTGCTGCCGGGATGCAGGCGCGTTACGGAAGCAGTTTCGTTCTGAGCCATGCGTGAGACCGAGAGGGTGAAGGTCGGGTGAGCGGTGCGGGCAGCGCTACAGCGTCTTGACGAATTGCAGGACGGCGTCGGCGTGGTCAGGGATTTTCACCTTACGCCATTCCCGTCGGACCACGCCTTCGCGATCGATCGCGAACGTGCTGCGCTCGATGCCGCGGACTTGTTTGCCGTACATGTTCTTCATCTTCATGACGCCGAATAACGCACACGCGTGCTCGTCGGGATCAGACAGCAGATCGAACGGAAAGGTCATCTTGGCTTTGAACTTCTCGTGCGACTTCATCGTATCGCGCGATACGCCATAGACCTTGCAGCCGAGTTCCTGAAATTGCGGATACATGTCGCGAAACTGAATCCCCTGCTCGGTGCACCCGGGCGTGTCGTCCTTCGGATAAAAATACAGCACCAGCGGTGCGCCGCGGGCCTCCGACATGCGAAAGGTGCCACCGCCCGTGGCGGCAAGCTCGAAGTCGGGCACACTCAATGTTTCCAGCACATGCGTCTCCTGCGCGATACAGATTGGGGATAGATCAAACGAGAAATTCCGCACCCTGAACCGACAAGGTGCCGGAGCGACCGGCGATCTCGCCGACCTCGACCTCGTGGCGAGGCAGATTCTTGTCAGGCAGCGCGTCGAAATAGTCGCCGAGGCTCACCAGCCCGTAGTTGCGCGTGCGCCAGCCCTGCAGCAATTCTTCGAACACGCCCGCGAGCTTCATGCCTTCGAGCTCGGCATGCAAGGTGTACACATGACCGCTGGGCAGCGGGTCCGCGCTCAGGTCGAGCAGGTGCTGCGCGACGTTCATCTCGGTAATGCCGTTCACGCCGATGAGCTCGTCGAGAGTCGGCAAGGTCGTCGGCAATTGCGGACAGGCGACGATTTCCGCCTGGCACACCGGCACAAACGGCTGCGTGCCGCGCGTGTCGGAACAGTAGCCGAAGCCGAGCAATTGCGTGAGGCGATAGGCGTGACGATTCATCTGCCAGCCGGCCGCGCCATGCACGCGCGGGTCGCTGCCGAACACTTCGCGAAAGCGATTGTAGGCGAGCTCCATCTGGCGCCGCGTCCACGGCTCGGCTTTGCCGCCGACGTTGTCCTGCCAGTTGACGTGATCGTAGGTGTGGATGCCGACCTCGAAGCCCTCATCGCGCACACGGCGCATCGTATCGCCGCAGCGCTTGCCGATATCGGGCCCCGGCAGCACCGTGCCGTACATCAAGGTCGTCAGACCGTAGTGCGACACGACCGACGTGCGACGTACTTTGCGCAGGAAGCCTTTGCGCAGCACGCGCTTGATTGCGCGCCCGGTGTGATCCGGCCCGAGGCTGAACAGAAACGTCGCGCCCGCATCGTATTTTTTCAGCAGCTCGAGCAAACGCGGTACGCCGTCGCGCGTGCCGCGATAAGTATCGACGTCGATTTTCAGAGCGAGCTTCACTGCGGCGTTTCGGCTGCGGCGTCAATCGACCAGATTACGCGCATCTGCGACGTTACCGCGATACGCGTCGAAGATGAAGCGCAGCGCTTCCTTCATGTCGACTTTCGGCTCCCAGTTAAGATCCTGCATGGTGTTGTCGATTTTCGGCACGCGGTTTTGCACGTCCTGATAGCCGATGCCGTAGTAATCGGTCGCGGTGATGTCGACGGTGTTCACCAGCTTGGCCTGCGCCTGATACTCAGGATAGGTAAGCGCCAGATCGATCATCATGCGTGCAAGCTCGCGCACGGAGAAATTGTTGCGCGGATTGCCGATGTTGTAGATCTTGCCGCTTGCGATGCCGCCGGGATTTTCGATGATCTTCATCAGCGCGTTGACGCCGTCTTCGATGTAGGTGAACGCGCGTTTCTGGGTGCCGCCGTCGACCAGCTTAATGTCTTCGCCGCGCACGATGTGGCCGAAGAACTGCGTGATCACGCGCGAGCTGCCTTCCTTCGGCGTGTGGATGTTGTCCAGCCCCGAGCCGATCCAGTTGAACGGACGAAACAACGTGAAGTCGAGCTTGCCCTCCGAGCCGTACGCCCAGATCACGCGATCCATGAGCTGCTTGCTGCACGAGTAGATCCAACGCTGTTTGCTGATCGGCCCCAGTACGAGCTCGGATGCATCGGAGTCGAATTCGGCGTCGCGGCACATGCCGTAGACCTCGGAGGTCGACGGAAACAAAATGCGTTTGCCCCACTTCACGCACGAGCGGACCATCGGCAGATTGGCTTCGAAATCCAGCTCGAATACTTTCAGCGGCTCTTTCACGTAGGTCGCCGGCGTCGCAATCGCGACCAGCGGCAGTACCACGTCGCAGCGCTTGATGTGGTATTCGATCCACTCCTTGTTGATCGTGATGTCGCCCTCGAAGAAGTGAAACCGCGGCTCGTTCATCAGGTCCGACACGCGATCGCTCTGCATGTCCATGCCATACACTTCCCATTGCGTCGTCTCGATTATGCGCTTGGACAGGTGATGGCCGATGAAACCGTTGACACCCAGGATGCAGATTTTTTTCATGTGTCGGCGAGGGATCTAAAGAGGCAGCGCCACCGGTGCAGTCGTGCCGGCTCGCTCGAAGTTGGATGAGGTGAACATTCTACCGTCGACTTCCATGCAGTGGATGCGCAATACGCTGCCATCGGCGCACTGGGCGTAACAGCGGCCAGCGTGACAAAACAGCGCCGGCACTTCGCTGCGCGGCGGCGTCTCGGTGGTCAATCCGCTGCGGAGAACACGTACGTGCTTGCCGGCAATGTCGCTGAACGCGCCGGGGTAGGGCGGCGCGACGCCCCGAACCAGATTATGGATCGTCGCCGCCCCGGCATTCCAGTCGATGCGCCCATCTTCAGGTTTACGACCGCCGAAATAAGATCCTGAGCGCAAGTCCTGTGCAGTCCGTGGCGCGCTGCCGTTCAACAGCGACGGCAGGATGCGATCGAGCGTCATC
>JBBRGM010000157.1:0-9193 GCA_038240725.1 Burkholderiales bacterium
TCCGGCTCGGGCTTCGGAATCTCGATCTTCGACGGCACTTCGTTCGGCAACGGTTTCGGCGGGACGAGTGGAATCGCGACCTTGTGCTTCTTGATCGGCTTCGGAGGCGGCAGCTTCTCTTCCGGTTTTATTTTCGGCTGCGGCGGTCGCGGCGATGCCGGGGGCGGCGGCTGATCGAGCTTCACCGACATCACCGGAATCGGTGGTGGCGGTTCCGGTTTTTGCAAGAACGACCAGTTGACGCCGAAGATCAGCAGCGGCACCAGCAGCTCGATGACGAGCGCGATTAGCGCCGCCTTCCACAGCGACAGTGCATCGCCTTCCACATTGGGCTGCGACCACAACGGTCCGCGTATAGGAGCAGCCGCCAACAGACTCGGCGCGAACAGAAAGGGAATCAGGCGCACTGTCTATCGCAAGCAGAACAAGTCGAGCATACGAGCTGGTCCGTTCGCCGAATATGCCGCTCGCCGATCGATGCGCAATTCATTTTTTCTGAGCCGCCGCGGCGGGCGCCGGTTTCTCTGCTGTCGCGGCGATGCCCACCGTCGTGATGCCCGCGCCGCGCACGATATCCATCACCTGCAACAGCGTCTGCAGCGACACGTCTTTATCGCCGGCGAGAATGACTTCGACTGGCTTGTCTTTCTTCAGCGCGACCAGCCGCTCTTTCAATGCGTCGCCGGCCAGCGTCTTGCCCTCGACTACGGTTGCACCGGCCTTGCTGACGCCGACCGTGATCGTCGACGCTTTGATTTCCTGCGTGGTGGTCGAGCCGGGCAGGGTCATCTCGATGCCTGTCCCGGCGATCATCTTCAGCGAAATCACCACGAAGAAGACCAGCAGGAACATCATGATGTCGATCATCGGAATGACTTCGACGCGCGGCTTGCTCGACTCGAAGTAGCTCGGACGATTGCTGCGCATCACTGACCGCTGGTGCCGCTGATCGCTGTGACCTTCGCTGCGTGCGCATCCCGCACGGACAGGCCTTGATGCGACGATCCACCGCCGTAGAACCGATTGATCACCATCACTTTCAACAAATCCATCTGATGCAGCGCCAAGCGAACGCGCTTGTTGAAGTGATTGAGGAACAGCACCGCGATAATGGCGATGAACAAACCTGCGCCGGTCGCCACCAACGCCTCTGCGATGCCGCCGGTCACCATCTTGGTTGCATTGCCGGTGGTGCCCGCTGTGCCCAGGATATCGAACGCATGCACCATCCCGATGATCGTGCCGAGCAGACCCATCAGCGGTGCCAATGTCACCGCGGTGTCGAGCACCCAGACGTGCTTATCGATCTTAGGCATCTGCCACATGATCGCTTCTTCGACGTGGCGCTCCATCGTGTCCGCATCTTGTCCGCGCGAAGCGAGCGCCGACGAGATGATCGATCTTTGCAGCGAGCCTTCGTAATGCGTCGCCAGTTTTTCCAGCTTGGCCACATTCTGGTATTCGACGAGCTGCAGATCGTGCTCCATCGCGTGCCCGGTTTTCAGCACGCGGTGGAAGAAATACGCGCGCTCGATGATCACCGCCAACGTGATCAACAGCAGCACCGCCATCACCGGCAGCAGACCGCCGGACATGACGCTGAGTTGCATGAATTTATCGATCATCGTTTCGTTCTCCCTGAATCTTTTTGTGCAACAGCGAAGTGTCGACTAATCTTTCGACGGCGGATAGAACGGCATGCCGTAGCGCTCGACGATGCGCTTGATCTCACCGCTTTTCAGCATTTCTTCGAACGCCTGGTCGATGAACTGCTTCAATTCCTTTTCCTTGTCTTTCACCGCCCACGCGCTGTTCCAGCGCATCTCCGGCACCGGCACGTAATTCTTCGCCATCTGGAATTCGGCTTCCGGATGATCCAGCTTTGCTTGCGATATCGCGCCCGACCAGATCATGGCGGCTTGCACTTCGCCGCGGATCATTGCGTCGATCACCTGATAGTTTTGGAAGAAAGTGCTGTATTCGTAGCCGTTCGCCTGCACGTAGTCGTGCATCGGCGAATAAGCCGGCACGCCGATCTTGATGTGGCCTGCCTTCACGTCTTCCAGTGTCTTTACATTCTTGGCCGTCTCACCTTGAGTGACCAGAACGAAGCCGGTGCTCAAGTATGGCTTGGTGAACATCAGATGGTGCGAATCTTCGTGATTGTCCTCACCGGTGATCGTGAGCCCGAGAAAGATGTCGCAGATGCCGCGATCGATCGTGCGCGAAAAAGCGGGCCCAAGACCCCAGCGCGAGCCGGTATTCGCCCAGCTCACGTCGACCTGCCAGTTGTGCCGCTTGGCGATCGACTGCAGGATTTCGATGTCGATGCCGGCTGCTTCGTTCTTGTGGACTGTGCGCGAGAACGGAAAAAACCAACCGTCCGCACACGCCATGATGCGGCCCATTTTTTCCACGCGCGTCATCGCGTCCACTTCCTTGAGCTCGTCGGGAATCGCGGTCGGCGGAAAATCGCGGTAGCCGGACTGATACAGCTGATCGCTCAACGGATCGAACACTTCAGGCTTGTGGTAGCCAAGCCGTGGCTTGCGGTTGCGGCCGTAGACGTAGTCGGGTTCGAGCTCGAATACCGTCGCCGCTGCGCACGCCGGTGGCGGCGCAACCGCGATCGAAGCCGTCAGCGATATCGCAGCACATAACACTACCCGGAGAAGCAAGTGGGATCGCATCAAAGATTCAGAGCTCGAGTAAGCCGCGCCTGATCACATATCGGCGCGCGATTGCAGCGTCGTCAGGCGCAAGCTAACTACTGGCGGAAACCCGATGAAATCCTGATGAAGGTCTACCGAACGGCGGAGTCGCTGCAGACACGAAACGCAGGGCCTAATCGTAGCGCAAAACGGACCGCGACGGTTCGGATAAGACTACAGCGGGCGTATGCGATTGCCGCGTGGTGCGTCGGTGACGCTGCCCGTGAGCGATAGATGCACTGCGCGTCACAGACGAGCGCCTGCAGGCCGCTGCAGTCGATGCAACGCCCGCAGGCCCGGACAGACCGAAGCCCCTCAGCCATCGGTCTGCCCGGTAAAACCAGTTGGCGCTACAGCCTTGCGAGATCCAAATGGCTGCGCGGGCCGACCCAGGCGCGCGACAGCAGTTCTTCGGCTGCCTTGGTTCCGCGCTGGTCGCCGCGTTTGCGGTACACCTCGCTCAGCCCGTACAGCGACCAGCCGTTGTTCGGCGTACGGGCGAGGCTTTCGCGAAAGGCCATCTCGGCGCCATCGACATCGCCGCCGGTCAGCAACGCTGCACCCAGCGATTGCCGCACCGGGTAGTACCAGTAAGGCGGTTCCATATACGGCAGCGCGTCCTGCAGCGCGACCGCGATGCGCAGCTCGTTGACCACAGCAGCAGTGTTGCCTTGCGCCCGCGCGATGCGAGACAGTATTACGTGCCGGGCGATGTGCATGACGTCCTTCGCTGGGACACCTGCTGCGGTCAGCGCGGTGAAGTCGGCGGTGGCGATCATATCGGCAAGCGCTGCGACTTCACTCTGGGCGCCGGTGACGTCGCCGCGAGAGGCGTAAGCGGAGCCGCGTGCGTAGTGCCATATGCCTTTGAGCATCGGCATGCCGTCGCCCGGCTCGGGCAACGCGAGAATCGTTTGCGGATCGCTGAACTGCGCATGCGCGAAATACAGCGCGCCCTTGATCGACTCGGCGATCGGAATGCTGCGCGCAACGTCATCGGGAATGACTTTGCCGAGCTTTTCCGCGGACGTAATCACCGTTTCTCCGTCGCCCGCCATCTGCGCGGAGGCCAACAGAAAATGCACGTTGTGCGGGTAGTAGACGGCGGGATACGCGCCCTTGGCATCGACCTTCGCGAGGTAGGCTTCGTCGATCGCTACTGCCTTGCGGTTGGCGTCGAGCGAATCGCGATAACGGCCGACGCGATAGTAAATATGGCTCGGCATATGGACCAGATGACCGGCACCCGGCATCAATGCGCCCAACCGTTCTGCGTGAGCCTCTGCGCGTCTCGGATCGGTCGATGCTTCGACCGCGTGGATGTAGAAGTGAATCGCACCGGGATGATTGCGATTGGTCTTGATAACCTGTTCCAGCGCAGCAATCGCTTCGCCCATCTGTCCTTTCGGCTGGGTGCCTGCCATTAGCCAGTAATCCCACGGCGTCAAATCCATCACCGATTCCGCAAACATCGTCAGCACATCCGCGTCGTTCGCGAGTTGAGCGCGCGCTTTGCCCATTGCAGTCGCATACGCGGCGTCGAGCGCCGCGCGATCGGCTTTCGGATCGGGCGAATAGCGTTTTGCCATCGCCTCGATCAATGCCTGCTCACGCGGACTTGCTTGGCCGGCGAGCGACTGCGCGTGCGTTATCGCGGCGAACGCCGGCGCCACTGCGGTTTCGTCCATTGGCGCATTGATATTCGGTCCGAGCACGTAGGCTTCGCCCCAGAAACACATCGCGCACTGCGGATCGAGTTTTTGCGCCATGCGAAATGCGCGCAGCGCTTCGGCGTGATTGAACGCGTATGCGAGCCGCAAACCTTGATCGAAAAAGCGCTGCGCTTCCGGGCGCGCGGTGGTGATGGGAAAGCTCATGCTGCCGAGGTTGTCCCACAACCAGGGATCCGACTGGGCGGCAGGCGACGTCCCTTCGACCGCGTAGTCGAACGGCTTCACTTCGGTACGCGGACGCGCCTGCTCGGCCGCCTTGTCCTCGGCCGCTGCGATGCGAAAGAACACGCTGTTCGCGGCCCAGCCACCGGTGCCCGGTACGCGGCACAGCGCCGGATCGACCGGCGCAATCGCGAGGACATCCTCCGGGGTCTGTGTGAGATAACGCACACCGAGCCCGCCGCTGACTAGACCCGCGACGATCGATGCAGACACAATCAATCTGCGCGACAGCACCGGCGCGCGGCCGTACCACCTCGATAGATCGGTCGTAGCTTCGGAGCGTTTCATGTGGACTTCTCCAGACAGGGGCGGTGCACCGGTTATCGCCGCGATTTCGCTGCTGGCGACGAAGCAACCCGCATCCACCGGTTTGCGCCGACGCCGCTGCGTCTTGGCGCGATCTCGAATCATCCCCCGTACGCCGTCCGATGCGTGGTAACTATTCACTACGCAGCGCGCCACTATCTCCTTGTGCGCAACGCAGTGCGGCGCGTCGCAGCCCGGCTGATGTTTCTCTGGAAACGGCATTCGGCGTGGTGCAAACTGTGCACCACTCGACCCTCGTTTCTCCCTACCACCTTATGGCACAAGCCAACAAAATTCTGGTCGTCGACGATACGCCTCACAATGTGAAGCTGCTGGTCGATCTGCTCGGCGCAAAAGGCTATGAGGTGGTCACTGCGAAGTCAGGCGAGGAGGCGCTGGAGAAGATTGCAGCGGATATGCCGGATCTGGTTCTGCTGGACGTCGTCATGCCCGGTCTGAGCGGCTACGACGTCCTCCGCAAGCTTCGCGACGACGAGCGAACCAAACTGCTCGGTGTTGTTATCGTCACATCGCTGGACGCGCGCGAGGAGAAGTCCAAGGGCTTTGCAGCAGGTGCCAACGATTTCCTGAGCAAACCTATCGACCAGACCGATCTTCTCCTGCGCGTGCAGAACATGTTGCATATGAAGTCGCAGCACGACGTCGTTCAGAAGCAGAAGGAGCAGTTGGCTGATTTGAACCGTGGGCTCGAGGAGCGCGTTCAACAGCAAGTCGGCCAGCTCGAAAAGCTGTCGCAGCTCAAGCGTTTCTTTCCACCGAAGCTGGTCGAGATGATCATTGCCGGCGATGTCGAAGATCCGTTGAAGACGCATCGGCGCGAAGTCACGGTCGCATTTCTCGATCTGCGTGGATTCACCGCGTTTGCGGACGCTTCCGAGCCCGAGGAAGTCATCGGGTTTTTGCGTGACTATCACCGGGAGATGGGGCGTCTGATCGATCAGAACGGCGGCACCCTCGAGCAATTCGCCGGCGATTCGCTGATGGTCATCTTCAATGACCCGGTAGAGATTGAAAATCCGGCGGCATGCGCGATCCGCATGGCGATAGAAATGCGCGAACGATTCGGGCAAATGATGCACCCGTGGAAAAAGCGCGGGCATGACATCGGGCTCGGCATCGGCATCGCACACGGCTACGCTACAATCGGTGCGATAGGCTTCGAATCGCGGATCGGCTATGGTGTGATCGGTCGCGTTACCAACTTGGCGGCGCGACTGTGCTCGGAAGCGAAGGAAGATCAGATCTTGATCAGCCAGCAGGTGTTTGCTCTGGTCGAAGACCTGGTCGAAGTCGAGGCGGCGGAGCAACTTACTTTGAAAGGCTTCGCGCGGCCGGTGAGTGCGTGCAACGTGATTGCGCTGAAATAATCGCCGCTACCACCTTTTCTCTCTCCATTCTCGACGCAGTCCTGACGCATTTTCTCTTTCAGCACTTCGCCCACTTGCACTGACTGAGTGTAGGCGTATCCTGGGTGAACCGGGTTCATCATGGCTTGCGTTGTGTACTACAACGGCTGGCGATTCATCGAGACCCTCCAACAGCCTCCGGGGCGGCCCATTGCAGCATTCACTGCAGTCAGGGAGGGAATCGAGATGAAGCTCCGTTACCCGCCATTGTCGCCGGCACAGCACGCCGCGGTCGTTCGATCTAGCGTCTCGACCGTCGATCATTCATCAAAGCTGCCGCTGTTGTCGTCGGCGGTGCAGGGCTGTTCGGCTCACACTCCAAGCTTGCCTCGGCCGACCCGCCACCCGAGACGACGACGATACGGCTAATTCATGCTCCGGCGATTTGCTTGGCGCCACAGTATCTCGCCGAAGAATTGTTGCGGCTGGAGGGCTTCACCCAAGTCGAGTACATCAAGCTGAAAACGAGGACGGGGCCGAATGTCATGGCAGAGGGAGATGCTGACATGACAATGTTGGGATGCGCCGGGCACCATGCCGACCCTCGATGAGGGAAAGCCGATCGCCGTCTTGGCCGGCATGCACGCCGGCTGCTACGAGCTGTTTGGACGTGAAGGCATTCATACGATTCGCGACCTGAAAGGAAAACGCGTAGCGGTCTCTGCGATTGACGACGGCGACCGCATACTGGTATCGAGCATGGTGGGTTACGTCGGCTTGGACCCCAGGAGTGATATCAACTGGGTGACAGGCGACTCGATCTGGGATGCCAAGCGACTGTTCACGGAAGGAAAGGTCGACGCGATCATGGCATTCGTCCCAGTGCCGCAGGAGCTTCGCGCCATGAAAATTGGCCACGTTATCGTCAATACGACGCAGGACAGCCCGTGGTCGCAGTATTTCTGCTGCATGATCGCGGCGCGTCGTGGCTTCGTTCAGGACTACCCCATCGCCACCAAGCGAGCACTACGCGCTTTCTTCAAGGCTGCGGACATATGCTCGAACGAGCCGGAGCGAGTTGCGCGATTCTTAGTGGCCAAAGGCTACGAGCCGCGTTATGAAATCGGACTCGAGGTTCTGAAGTCGCTTCCCTATGCGCGCTGGCGCGATGCAAATCCGGAGGACACGCTGCGCTTCCATGCCGTTCGACTGCACGAGTTTGGGATGATCAAATCGGAGCCGAACAAGCTCATCGCGCAAGGAAGCGACTGGCGGTTCTTGAACCAGCTGAAGAGGGAGCTGAAGACTTGATTCGAATAGATAGTCGGGCGTGGACAGAAGACGATGAACCTATGTTGAAGGTGGCGGTGCTGCGCTAACGCCAGAACATATGAGCGAAGAAATCTTTTGACCACTTCAATTTCTACCAAACCGAATCGCCGCGAGTTCCTGTCCTGCTCCGCAGCGATAAGCGCACAGCTACACGTTGCAGACGCTGAAAGACGTTGCCTTTACGACGCCTGGCGCACGCATGATCCCGAAAGTACGCTTCGCTTCTACGGTGTGCGTCCCACGAAGCTGGAATTCTGAAGAACAATCCGCAAAAAATTATCGCACAAGGAACCGACTGGCGATTCTTAAACGAGCTCAAGCGCGAGCTCAAAGCTTAGCTGCCTTCATGGCGTAGAGTGCTATTCATGACGCAACGCGCATTCGAACACTGGAGTCGTCGAGATTTCATCGCAGGGATGACGTCATCGGGTGCGGCGGCGTTTTTGGGATTAGCCTCTCCGCACGTTCATGCCGAGCGAGCGCTTGATACCACGCGCGTCAGGCTCAGTAAGATCAGTGGAATTTGTATTGCACCCCAGTATATCGCCGAGCCGTTACTGAAAGCAGAGGGCTTCACTGACGTTCAATACATCGACATGGAAGCAGGTGATGCGCAAGCGAGAGCGTTGGCGTCTGGCGAAGTCGATGTGACGATCAATTTCGCAGCCCCGCTTATCATTCCTTTGGACGCGGGCGATCCCATCGTCGTACTGGCGGGCGTACACGTCGGGTGTTTCGAGCTGTTCGGCAACGAGCGCATTCACGCGCTTCGCGACCTCAAGGGTAAGTCGGTTGGCGTGCAGGCGATCGGATCCAGCCCGCACATCTTTCTTGCAGCAATCGCACGACACGTCGGCATCGATCCGACGCGCGAGATCAACTGGGTGTCCGATCCATCGGTCAAGCCGAAGGCGCTGTTCGAGCAGGGCAAGATCGATGCGTTTCTGGGTTTTCCTCCAGAACCGCAAGACCTGCGCGCACGCGGCATCGGCCGGGTCCTGCTGAATAGCGCCGTCGACCGCCCGTGGTCACAGTACTTCTGCTGCATGATTGCAGCGAATCGAGACTTCGTGGGGCGGCATCCGGTGGCGACGAAGCGCGCGGTTCGTGCCATATTGAAAGCAGCCGATCTCTGCGCTGCACAGCCTGAGCGCGCGGCGCGTTTGATCGTGGATGGCGGGTTCACGCCTCGCTATGACCAGGCGCTAACGACGATGCGGGAAATATCTTATCGCCGTTGGCGAGAATACAACCCGGAAGATACCGTGCGGTTTTATGCGTTGCGTCTGCACGAAGCCGGCATGCTCAAAAACAACCCGCAGAAGATAATCGCGCAAGGAACCGACTGGCGATTTTTGAATGAGCTCAAGCGCGAGCTCAAAGCGTAGCCTGCCTCGTGAGGCAGCCAAACCTAGAGGGGGGCAAATGGACCTTTCGCAGGTGAACCGCCGCGCCTTCATTGCACGCGCATCCGCTGTCAGTGCCGGTGCGCTACTTGGTCTTCCATATAGCGCGCGTGCCG
>JBBRGM010000158.1:0-9145 GCA_038240725.1 Burkholderiales bacterium
TTGCCGGGAATGACGTCGTAGAACCGACAACCTGCCTGGAGGACATCATGAAAATCCCGAAGACTCGACTCCTTATTTTGTTTGCACTGACTGCCGGCGTCACCGCCGCCCCATCGATGGCACAGCCAGATCTCGCAGCGGATAGCTTGAAGGGTGTGCAAATCGCGGCCGATGCGGCCGGCGCGGGCACCGGTACTACCGGCACAGGCACTGGCGCCACGACGAGTCCCGCGGGCGGCGACTCGAGCATGCCTGGTACCGGCGGCGCGGGACCCGCGGGAACCGGCGCTGCGGGCGCGGGAACCTCTGCAACCGGCGCGGCAGGCAAGACGGGAGCCGGTCCGGCTGGAACTTCGAACGCCGGTGCGGCCGGCGCAGGCCGTGATAATACCGACGCCGCCGGAAGCCGCATCGACGAAACGACGCAGCCGACCACCGGCGCCGCGGACCAGGTGAAGCGCAACGAGACGAGCGATACGAACAAGCGCGGCACGCCGGCCAGTGCATCGCATGGCAATGATTCCGACGCGAGCGGCACGTCATCCGGCAAGTCGGCCACGCCAGCGCTGCCGGACGGCACAAGCAGCGCAGCTAAGCCCGGAACAACGGTATCTCCGTCGCATCCTGCCGATAGCAGTGCAACGGGAACTTCTTCCGGGACATCGAAGGACGGTACAGCGCGCTGAAGCGCGGCCGGGTACCGAATGAAAAAGGGCCAGCACGCTGGCCCTTTTTCACCTGCGCGCAGAACGTCAGGTCTTGTGGGCGCGCCTCTGAAGTCCGCGCATGCCGATCAGCACAACGCCTGCGCTCAACAGCGCCCAGCTGCTCGGCTCCGGAATGGAATTCACCGGGCCATAAAAGGCGAGCGAGACGATCCTTTGCGACGCGTCTCGATCGACGACATGCAAGCCCGAAGGTATCGGCTCTTCGAAGACGTTATGCGATGCGTTGTCGTTGATGTCGGCGTCGGTGAGACCGAGACCCTGGCCGAATGGCGTGACGGTGAAGCCGGACTCGACTTGATTGTTCGGGACGTTCGGGGTGAGAAACGGCAGCCAGCCCCAAAGACCGCTGGTGATGCCCGGTTGGCGCGAACCGGATTCTGCAAACGCAACCACCGCACCGCCATTGTCGATGTAGTTGAGAATCTCGTCCTGTCGCGCAATCAAGATATCCTGCTCGGGCTGCTGCAGCCAGCCGCCGTAATCGGATGCGATAATGATCGCGCCGTAATGGTTGAAGTTGACCGTATGCAGATCGAGTACCGCGCCGCCGGCGGTGCCGTCATCGGCGGTATCGTAGCCTAAGCCTGTCGCATTCATGCCGATCACCGGATCGCTCTGGTCGCCGCCGGGGTTATGCCGATCGGTGATCAGAAGGATGTTCCCGAACGCATTGCCGTTGTTCGCGATGCCGTCTGTCGTGTAGTCCAGCGCCTTGAGAATAATGTGTTGCGCGCCGGCCTGATTGCAGCACTGTGCCGCATGGTAATCGGGATCGTGACCGGTCACGAATAAACCACCTTCCGCGTAAGCGCCGATGGTCGAAAGCGCGGTGACCGCGCCCATACCGAACCGCCACAGCTTCATCGAAGTCCTGAGCATACCGTTCTCCTTGTCGGGGGAAATGCAGCATCGCCCTACCTCTGCGATGCTCTTCGAGTATGCGCTCGGAATTCGGTAAATCGCTCGATGCGGATGCGCACTCGGAACGAAAATCCCAGCTAATGATGGATTGGGCTCATTCGCGGGACATCTGCCGGGGCCGGGAGATGCATTCCTGAACATGCATCGCCGGACCGTGTCCGGAACCGGCTGCTAGTTCGACACCGCGCTCGCCAGCACTTCGATGCGAGCGCTCTCGCCCGCCACGCGCTCGATGATTTCATCGAGCTCGGTGTCCATGCCCAGCCCCACGAGCGCGGCGCTGGTTTCGTTGGTTTCGCCGCCGAAGCATCCGAGCGGCGTGTTTTTCTCGCGATGGAAATCGGAGCGCTCATGATTCAACACCGGCTGGTGCAGATGGTCGGCCAGAAACACGACGCCGGTCGTCGCCGACTCATCCGGCGCAAAGCCTTCGTGATGCCGCTCCGCAACGGTGGCGAGCTCATCTGGCGTACCCCAGCGGCGCAGCAGCGCGCCGCCGAGCTGCGTATGTGCGATGACGAAGCTGTCGTACAGCGGCGTGCCGACGCAATAGCCGGCGCGGATGAAGCGGCCCATCGGTGCCGGTTTGATCACGCTCAAGCCCAGCATGCCGACGTCATGCAGCAGACCGGCAGCGTATGCGACGGAGATCTTCACATCGTCGGTATCCAGGCGATTCGCGATCTCTCGCGAACAGAATGCCGTGATCAGATATTCGAGCCATAGATCGTGCAGCTGGCTTTTGTCGGGCACGTTGGTGCTGCCGCGCAGCCATTGCGCCGCGACTTGCGCGAACGCCGCCTCGAACACGGCATCGACACCCAGACGGATGACCGCACCGATAACTTCGTAAATAGGCTTGCCGCTGGTGCCGAGCGCTACCGAATTCGCCAGGCCGAGAATGCGGCCGGTCAACACCGGATCGCTCTCGACGATCTGAGTCAGCTCGATCGTGGCCGCGCTCTGATTGTCGGCCAGCTCCAACAGACGGCCGGCAAGCGGCGACAGCGCCGGCAAGATAGTCGGGTCTCCGGCGAGCTCGCGCCAGCTATCGAACAATCCTGCGAGCGCGTCCTCGTCGGATGCCGGCAGCGGCTCGAACGCTGCGACGGTGCGCGCCAAAACCGGCCCGAGTTGATCCATCGCCATGACATTCCCCTTGAAAGTTGGAGTTCCGAAGACGGGTCGCAGCGCGTGGCGCACGCCCGATATTTCCCGCTCGGTTGCGCATCGGCGCTGCGCGGACCGATACCCGGGCGGCCGTCGCGCATGGCGTGTCGTCTCGACTTGCCGCCTGCGCTATGCCACCATGTAATCGGCTTTATTGGGGGTTACTAAAGTGCCCTGAGGGCCGATTACTTGGGTGCCGATTCCTGGAGTGCCCGCCATTTCCGCCAGCATTCGATCAAGGGCAGCACGGGCATTTTATTTAAGTGCAGCGCGGGCTCTTGTCCGAGCTTGGACGTTGGTGATGCACATCGGCCGCGATTGGTCTTCTGCACTAATGGATACGTCCGGCTGCCGGCACCAAGCATTGGTTGCGTAGTCCATTTCCTGTGATAAGCAGCGCTCGGTGCAATAGCAGCGCGTTACCGGTGCGCCTGTATTGGCGAAATCTCACGCTCTAAATCACCCAACGTCGATGACCGATTCAAGAATCGCCCGCATGCTGTTCGTACTATGCGCAGCGAGCTTTGCCGTGACTTCATCGGGCTCTGCGACTGCGCCGTTTCTACAGGCGATCTCCGACGATCTCGCCACCACGCTGCCCGCTATCGCCAACCTGTTTGCCGTACAGGCGATTACCTGGGGCCTCTCAGCGCTGGTTGCCGGCGCGTTTTTGTCGCAGCGTTTCGGACGCCGCAGCGTACTCGTCGTTGCAGTATTGTGCCTTGGCGGCACGCGGCTGGGATTTGCCGCTTCCCACAGTTATCAAGCAGTAGTGATCTGGCAGCTCGTGTCCGGCGTTTGCGGCGGCGCTTTCATGGGTACGGTGTTCGCAGCGGTTTCGGACCACGTGCCGGCGGGGACGCGCGGGCGCGCGCTAAGCTGGATCATCACCGGTCAATCGCTGTCGATCGTGCTTGGCGTTCCGCTGGTGACCCTGATGGGATTGCTCGGCGGCTGGCGCGGCGCATTTGCCGTGCAGGGCGCGGTCACCATACTGATCGCGATTGTCGTGCGTTTCGCTGTGCCGCCGGATACGCATCGTCACGAAAATGCCGAGCGAAGCGCGACGCCGTGGCGCAAATTATTGCAACCGAAGCTGATTGCGTTAATGGCGGCCGGCACGACCGAGCGCGTGTGTTTCGCGACGCTGGCGATCTATCTGCCGACCTATCTACAGCGTGCGTACGGCATCTCGTTCGCGCCGCTTGCCTTGGCGCTGTGTATCGTCGCTCTGGGCAATCTGGTCGGAAACGCATTCGGCGGGCGCATCGCGGATCGCGCAGGGTCGCGCGGCGCGGTGTTTGCCGGCGCGCTCATACTCACCGCCGCGCTCGCCATTCCGACCTTGATGTGGCAGCCCGGTATCGTGATTTCGGTCGCGCTCGGATTTGCCTATTCGTTCGTCAACGCGCTCGGACGGCCATCGCTGATGGCGACCTTGTCCGACGTGCCGAGCGAGCTGCGTGGCGCGTTGTTCGGCCTCAACGTGACGATGGCGAGCATCGGCTGGCTGCTTGCCGGCTCGCTGGGCGGCTGGCTGATCGCATCGGCGGGCTTCGTCGGCGTCGGCGCTTTCTGCGGCGTAATCGCGGTCCTCGGCGCGGGGCTCGCGCTCGCAAGCGTTTCAACCAAGACGCCGATCGACCGAATGCAGGCGCCCAATTCCTGACGCCCCGGCCCACGTTATCATTGCATTCCTGGATCAACTATCGAGCGCGTTCTGATTGCACATGGACAACTTCAGCACATCGCAACAAATCACCAAGCCTGCACTGCGCAGCGAATACGGCATCGTCGCGGCTCAACATGGGCGTGCGGCAAGGATCGGCGCCGACATCCTTGCGCGCGGCGGCGACGCGGTAGACGCCGTCATCGCAACATCGTTTGCGCTGGGCGTGCTCGAACCGTGGATGAGCGGCATCGGCGGCGGCGGTGCGATGGTGCTGTATCGCGCGGCGGAGAAGCGCTTCCAGGTGATCGACTTCGGCATGCGCGCGCCTGCCTCGCTCGATCCGGCGCGCTATGCGTTATCGGGCGAAGGCGTCGTCTCGGATTTATTTCCGTGGCCGCGTGTCGTCGATGACCGCAACGTGCACGGGCCGAATGCGATCGCAGTCCCTGGTGTCGTCGACGGCATGCGCATCGCGCACGAGCGTTTTGCGAAGCTGCCGTGGCAAGCCCTGCTCGAGCCTGCGATCGCGTGTGCAGACGATGGACTGCTGATCGACTGGTTCACGGTGGAAAGCATTGCCAGTGCCGCGGCCGATCTCAATCGCTACGCTGGCAGTCGCGAAACATTTCTGATCGACGGCTTGCCGCCTACGCCGTCGTGGTCCGCGCGAACCGAGATTCGCTTGCAGCAGCAGCGACTGGCGCGCACGCTCAGACATCTGGCACAAGCGGGCCCGCGCGATTTCTACGACGGCGAGCTCGCGCGCACGATCGCCGGTGAAATCCAGGCTGCCGGCGGTACGCTGTCGGCGCAGGATCTTGCCGGCTACCGCGCGCAAGAACGCGAGCCGCTGATGATCGACTATCGTGGCAGTCGCGTGGCCGCGACGCCCGAGCTTACCGCCGGGCCGACCTTAGCGTATGCCCTGCGCGCGCTGAGCGAACATTTCAAACCCGGCGCCATGCTCGACGCGGCGGCATACACCGCTTACGCACAATGCCTGCAGGATGCCTATGCGTACCGGTTGACGCGCATGGGCGATGTCGATGGCAGCCGCGCGCCGGGTTGCACATCGCATTTTTGCGTAGTCGACCGGCACGGCAACATGGCCGCGGTGACGCAGACGCTGCTGTCGATTTTCGGCTCGCGATTGACCTTGCCGGAAACCGGCGTGCTGATGAACAACGGGATCATGTGGTTCGATCCCGAGTCGGGCAAGCCCAACTCGCTCGGTGCAGGCAAGCGGTGTCTTACCAACTACACGCCGATCATTGGCGAGCGCGGCGACGATCGCTTCGCACTGGGCGCATCGGGTGGACGCCGCATTCTGCCGGCGGTGATGCAGCTCCTGTCATTTCTCACTGATTACGGCATGACCTTGCACGACGCTTTTCATGCGCCGCGCATCGACGCGAGCGAAGACAATCTGGTCATCGGCGATGCGCTGCTACGCTCGCATATTCACGATGCGCTGGCGGCGCGCTTTCCCTACGTCCAGATGCGCCGGCAGACGTTGCCGTTCAAGTTCGCGTGTCCATCCGGTGTACTGCGGACAGGCGCGGTCAACTGGGGCGCGGCGGAGCTCGGCTCGCCGTGGGCCGATGTTGCGTGCGAGAGCGCGCCGCTTTGAGCTTTGTTGCGAAGGACGTGCGGCGTCTCAATGCCCGGCGTTGTCCGCAGGAGCAGGCACGTAAACCTCGGCAGATCGCCGCGCGATGAAGCGCCCACCGCCGAGCTTTCCATCGCCGAATAATCCGACGAAAAACGCGTAGGTGCTATCCCATTTGCGGAAATGCTCGGCGCCGAATTTTGCGACGGTGTCTTGCTTCAGCCCGCGGTACATCGCCAACCGCTGAATCAGAATGCGCGCCCATTCTGCGCTGAGATCGGTCCAGCGCACTTGCGCGTGCGCGCGCTCGCGCAGCAGCGCCGCGTAACCGTCGATTGTCTCCAGCGTGGGAAACGTCATCTCGCTTTGCAGGCGTTCGAGCTCGAGCTGCGTCAACGTCGGCCGCCGCAGAATGTCGGTAAACGCGATGACGCCGTTCGCTTTCAGCACGCGCGCGCATTCCGAAATCAAGCGCGGCTTATCCGGCACGTGGCACCAGGCCTCCTGTCCGATGACCACGTCGAAGGTTGCGTCTTCGAACGGCATCTCGAGCGCGTTGCCGTGGCGAAAGTCGACCAGATGATCCAGCCCGGCGAGCTTGGTTAGACGCTGGGCGCCGTGAAAACGGCTTTTGGTAAAGTCGAGCCCGGTGACCTTGCAACCGATGCGAAGCGCCAGATAACGCGCTGGGCCGCCCATGCCGCTGCAGACATCCAGCACGTGATGCTCGGGACGGATGTCCGCCTGCGCCGCAAGAATATCGTTCGCGGGAATACCGCCGAAGTGATCCTGATCGTGATCTTTGAGAACCTCTTCGCTGACCGTATCGAGTGCGATGCCTTTGCTCTTCAGCGCATGCAGAATCTGCTCTTCGTTGATCGGGTGCGCGTCGTAGAACGCGGTGACACCGGCGATTTGTTCTGCTTCGGATTGCATATTCGCGCTCAAGCGCCGAAGCCGTCCGCTACGCTGACATCGATCAAATTCGGTCCGCCGCTGGCGATCGCCTGACGCAAAACTCCGGGGATGTCGGCCGGGTCGGTGACGCGTTGCGCCGGCACGCCCATCGATTGCGCAAGCGCGACGAAATCGATTTCAGGATCGCGCAGATCCATGCCGATGAAGCGATCGTTGCCGCGGCGTGCCATCTGCCGCTCCTTCAAGATGCGGTAGCTGCGATTGTTCGGAATCACATAGGTGATCGGCCGTTTCAGGTGCGCCGCCGTCCACAGCGCCTGAATGCTGTACATCGCGCTGCCGTCGCCGACGATAGCCACCACCGGACGATTCGGCAAACCGACGCTGATACCGACCGCACCCGCCATCGCGAAGCCGATGCCGCCGGACGCCAACCCGTAAAAACCTTGCGCATCGCGAAAGCGCAAAAGGTTCGGCAGCGAAAACGTGGAGGTCAATCCTTCTTCAACGACGACGACATCCGCCGGCACCGTATCGCTGATGTGCATCATCAATACGCGAGGATCCATCGGCCGAGCCTGCGATGCTTTCTGCAGGTCCTCGGTCAGGCGCGCGTGCTTCGTCGTCCAATTGCTCTTCGCGGTGTCCTTCAGTTTTTGCGCGGCGGCGCTTTTGCGCTGCACGCTCATCTTCGCGCGCAGCACCGGAATCAGCGCGCGCAGCGATTCGCCGACATCGGCCTTGATCGCGATCTCCGCGGGATAGTTTTTTCCGAGCTCCCAATCGCGTTCGCTGATCTGTACGACCGCCGCGCCGTCCGGCATTGCGTCGATCGCGCTGTAGACGGACATGCGCAACACGTCGGCGCCAAGAAACACCAGCACGTCATGTGGCTCCAGCGCGGCGCGCACTTGCTGCTGATTGCGTGTGAGCGAACCCATGAACGCCGGATGGTCCGACAAAAAATGGGCGGCGTACGGCACGGTCTGCTGAAACACCGGTGCCCCGAGGGTTTCGGCGAGATCCGCCGCTTCACGCAACGCGTCTCGCGTCGCCAGCTCGTGCCCGGCGATAAGTGCGGGATTTTTCGCAGCGAGCAAGCGGTCTGCGAGCTGGTTCCACGCGGCGTCGGATGGACGCGTCCGCGTATCGACGCGCGTCGGCGTGCCGAGATCGAGCGGGCCTTCCGCGTCGAGAATATCGCCCGGCAAACTGATGAACACCGGCCCGGTCGGCGCTGTGGTGGCAACCTTCGCGGCGCGATGCACGATGCGCGGAAGATCCTGCAAGCGCGAAACTTCGATCGCCCACTTCACCATCGGCTGGGCGATCGGCACCAGCGGGTCATACAGCAACGGCTCCGTCAGTCCGTGTCCGAGCTCTTGCTGACCCGCCGTGATCAGCATCGGCGAACCGTAGAACTTCGCGTTGTACAGCGAGCCCATCGCATTGCCCAGGCCGGGGGCGACGTGCACGTTGCACGCAGCCAGCCGGCCCGATGCGCGTGCGTAGCCGTCTGCCATGGCGACGACGATCGCCTCTTGCAGGCCGAGGATGTACTCGAGACCCGGATGCTCGACGAGTGCATCCATGATGGCGAGCTCGGTCGTGCCCGGGTTGCCGAACAGGTGGTCGACGCCTTCGTCCTGCAGCAGTTGCAGAAATGCAGAGCGGCCGGTGATCGTTGCGGGGCCGGCGAGCGAGTGCGGGAATTTCGGTTCGTTCATGAGCGGAATCTTTTTAGTAAGGACGCCAGCGGCGTCGGGGACTAAGTCACTGATGCGGATTGTAGTGCAGCGGGAAATCGAGCCCGCTCGTCGTCGAGCAGGGCATCATGTGCGATAGTGCCGCAACGCGCGGCGCTCCGCCCGCAGTACAGCCTCTTTCGGCGTCTGCTGGCCAGTGCAAGCTTCTGCAAACATGTCGACGATGACGAAATCCGCGGTGGCCGCCGCCGACGCTTTGCCGAGCCTGCCGGCGTAGCCAAAGTGGCGAATGTTCTTGATCACGTCGCGGTAGTACATCCGTTGCGGATCTTCGCTCCAGATGGGATTCGATTCGTATGCGCGCAGCGGATGCGATATGTAGCCGATGGAAGCCGCCTGCCACGGTTCGTACTGCTCCTTC
>JBBRGM010000159.1:0-9097 GCA_038240725.1 Burkholderiales bacterium
TGCTGTAGACGTAATCGTAGCTTTCCGCTACCAGCGGCGAGCCGGTCGACGTGATGGTCTTGAGCGAGGTGAGCCGATGCGTGTCCATCGGCTTGAAGTTCAGCTTGGCGAGCGCGTCGATGTATTTCGCCGAGGTCCCGAAGATCGTCATGTCCTCGGTGTCGATCAGATCGAACAGCACATTCGGGTTCGGATAAAACGGCGAGCCATCGTAGATCAGCAGAGTCGCGCCGGTGGCAAGGCCGGTGACCAGCCAATTCCACATCATCCAGCCGCAGGTGGTGAAGTAGAACAGACGATCGTCGGGCTTGAGATCGGTGTGGAGCTGATGCTCCTTGATGTGCTGGAGTAGACAGCCGCCGGTGCCGTGCACGATGCACTTGGGGACGCCGGTGGTGCCAGAGGAATACAGAATATAGAGCGGATGATCGAACGGCACACGCTCAAACGCGATTTCTTCCGGCAACAGCCCGGCGACGAAATTGCTGAAATGCACCGCGAGCGGAATCTCGTTGATCAGCGGCTTCGCGATCGTGTAGGGAAACACCACGACCTTCTCGACCGACGGCAATTGCGTGGCGATTTCCCTGACGCGCGCCAGCACGCTGTGCGTCTTGCCGGAGTAGTAATAGCCGTCGACGCAGAACAGAATTTTCGGCTCGATCTGACCGAAGCGGTCGAGCACGCCTTGCGTGCCGAAATCCGGTGAGCAGGACGACCAGATCGCGCCGATGCTCGCGGTGGCCAGCAAGGCGGCGATGGTCTCGGGCATGTTGGGCATCATGGCGGCGACGCGATCGCCTTTGCCTATGCCCATCGCGCGCATCGCTTGCGCGGTGACCGAGACGAGCTCCTGCAGCTCGGCAAAGGTCACTTTGCGGCGGACCTTGTTTTCGCCCCAGAACACCATCGCGGTGCCGCGATCGTCTCGGCGCAATAGATTTTCGGCGTAGTTGATGCGCGCCTGTGGAAACCAACGCGCGCCCGGCATGCGATCGCCGTCGATGAGATACGGCTCCGCGCCCTTGTCGCCGATGACGTCGGCGAAATCCCACATCGATTCCCAGAAATGCGCCGGCTCACGAATCGTCCAGTCGTACAGCGAAGCGTGGTCGCTGGCATTCGCCTGCCACTGTTCGTTGACGTGCGCGATGAAGCGCGTGAGGTTCGCGTTCGCGACACGCTCGGCCGAAGGTTGCCAGATCGGAGTAGGGGTTTCTGCCGTTGTCACCTAGGTCACTCCCAACACGCGTGCCGGACAGCCGGCGCGCATTTGCGGAAACAGAATCACGTCGCGGATGCTCGGACTATCGGTCAGCAGCATCACCAGGCGATCGATGCCGATGCCTTCGCCGGCCGCCGGCGGCATGCCGTATTCCAGCGCGCGAATGTAATCGGCGTCGTAATGCATCGCTTCGGCATCGCCTGCTTCTTTCTGTCGAGCCTGCTCGAGAAAGCGTGCGGCCTGATCTTCGGGATCGTTCAATTCGGAAAAACCATTCGCGATTTCGCGGCCGGTGATGAACAGCTCGAAGCGATCGGTGATGGCGGCGTTGCTGTCGTTGCGGCGCGCGAGCGGCGAGACCTCAGCCGGATAATCGACGATGAAAGTCGGGTCGATGAGCTGCTGTTCCGCCGTTTCTTCGAAAAACGTGAGCTGCAGCGCGCCTAGACCATCTTCAGGCCGATAAGCGACGTCGTTCTTCGCGAACCAATCGACCAGAAAATTCCGATCGTTGAGCTGCACCTCGGAGAATTGCGGACAGTATTTCAGCACTGCCTGCACCATCGTCAAGCGGTCGAACGGCCGTGAAAAATCGATCTCGCGGCCTTGATAGGTAAGCAGCGTGGTACCGAGAATGTTCTGCGCGACTTCGCGAAACATCTGCTCAGTGAAGTCCATGAGAAAACGATAGTCCTGATAGGCCTCGTAGAACTCGAGCATGGTGAACTCGGGATTGTGCCGGGTCGAGATGCCTTCGTTACGAAAGTTGCGGTTGATCTCGAATACTTTCTCGAAGCCACCGACCATCAGACGTTTCAAGTACAGCTCCGGCGCGATGCGCAGATACAGTTGCGTGTCGAGCGCGTTGTGATGCGTGACGAACGGGCGCGCCGCGGCGCCGCCGGGGATCGGATGCATCATCGGCGTTTCTACTTCCAGATAGCCGTGGCGCACCAGGAATTCGCGAATTGCCTGTACGGTCTTCGAACGCACTTCGAACACTCTGCGAGATTCCGGATTCGAGATGAGATCGAGATAGCGCTGGCGGTATTTCTGTTCCTGATCGGTGAGGCCGTGGAATTTTTCCGGCAGCGGACGCAACGATTTGGACAGCAGGCGCACTTGATTTGCTTTCACCGACAGCTCGCCGGTGCGCGTGCGAAACAGCACGCCGGTGGCGCCGACGATATCGCCGAGATCCCAATGTTTGAGCGCGTCGTACACGGCTTCACCGACTTCATCGCGCGTCACGTAGAGCTGAATGCGGCCGGACATGTCCTGCAAGGTGACGAAGCTCGCTTTACCCATCACGCGCTTGAGCACCATGCGGCCGGCAACGCTGACCTTGATCGGCGTCGCTTCCAGCGTTTCGTTCGCCGCTTCGACGTGCTCGGCATGCAGCGCGCCCGCTAGATGTGTGCGCCGAAAGTCGTTCGGGAACGCGTTGCCTTTCTCGCGCAGTGCGGTGAGCTTGGCGCGACGCTCGTCGACCAGCTTCTCAGTGTCGTTGGAAGCTGCGAGCTCGTCGAGCGAGGGCAAATCGTCAGGCGCTCCGGCCATTCTGGTCTCCAGATAATTCAAGCGATGGACCTTGGATTCGCCGAGGAACGATAGTGTGTGCGGTCATGCGTCGCATTGGGCGAGGTTCAAACGCCTTTCTTCAGGCTGGCGGTGATGAACTCGTCGAGATCGCCATCGAGCACGCCTTGCGTGTTGCCGACTTCGACGTCGGTGCGAAGATCCTTGATGCGCGACTGGTCGAGCACGTACGAGCGAATCTGATGGCCCCAGGCGATGTCGGTCTTGGAGTCTTCCATCGCCTGCTTTTCCACCTGCTGCTTGCGCAGCTCCACTTCGTAGAGCTTGGCTTTCATCATCGCCATCGCTTCGGCGCGATTGCGGTGCTGCGAACGGTCGTTCTGACATTGCACGACGAGGCCGGTCGGCAGATGCGTCAGGCGAATCGCCGAGTCGGTCTTGTTGACGTGCTGGCCGCCGGCACCGCTCGCGCGAAACGTATCGACGCGCAGATCGGCCGGATTGATCTCGATCTCGATGGTGTCGTCGACTTCCGGATAGACGAAAACGCTGGCGAATGAGGTGTGCCGGCGCGCATTGGAATCGAACGGGGATTTACGCACCAGCCGATGCACGCCGCCTTCTGTGCGCAAGGTGCCGTAAGCGTAGTCGCCGCTGATCTTCAGCGCGGCGCTCTTCAGGCCGGCAACTTCACCGGGCGATTCTTCCAGCACTTCGACCTTGAAGCCGCGCCGCTCGGCGAAGCGGATGTACATGCGCGTCAGCATCGACGCCCAATCCTGCGCCTCGGTGCCGCCGGAACCAGACTGGATATCGATGAAGCAATTGTTCGGATCCATCGGGTTGTGGAACATGCGGCGGAATTCCATCGCCGCGATTTGCTGCTCCAAACTGTCGGTGTCGCCGGAGACGGATTCCAGGGTCGACTCGTCGTTCTCGTCGCGCGCGAGCTCGAGCAAATCCCGGCTGTCATGCAGCGTCTGCGCGATGCGGTCGAGCGATCCGACGACGGACTCGACGGCTTTGCGCTCCTTGCCGATTTCCTGCGCGCGTTTGTTGTCGGCCCAGATCGCGGGATCTTCGCCGAGCTTGATCAGCTCTTGCAGCCGGACGGTTTTGACGTCGTAGTCAAAGATACCTCCGAAGCTCGGCCGACCGTTCATCGAGGTCGGCGAGCTTGTTGTCGATGGCGTTTAGCCGCTCTGCGTCCATGGTTTAAATCCTCTATGTCATTGCGCGTAGCCGAATACGAATACGTAGACGTGGAAATCGGCGTGTACGCGCGAAACCCGCAATTCTAGCAGCCCGGCGCCGCCTCAGCGAAATCGGACGTACGGCTGGCGGCCGGCGCTCAGCTCGTGCCAGCCTCGCGCGGCTCCCAGTGTTCGAGCACGAGCTGCAGCGAGCGCGACCCGTTGAACTCGTTAACGTCCAAACGGTAGACCGCATGAATTTCGGTCGGCAACGTTTCCACCATGCCGAACAGCACCGCATTGATCGTTCTCGCTCGCCCTTCCAGCGAAGCGAGCTGCAACCGCAAATGGCGCCCGCCGACGATGCGCTGATCTTCGACTTTGAACGCGCCGCGAAAACGCGGTGGCGCGAAGCCTTGTCCCCAGACGCGCTCGGCCAGCGTTTCCGCCATGCGCAGGTTGATGTCGTGCGTTTCGAGCGTGCCGTCGGTTTCGATCCGCAGAGCGAGATCGGCCGGACTGAGCAGGCCGCGTAACGTGGTATCGAACGCATCTCGAAAGCGCGGGAAATCGGCCGTGCGGATGGTCAGGCCAGCCGCGGCGGCGTGACCGCCGAAGCGCAACAGCATGCCAGTGTTGCGCTTGTCGATGAGATCGAGCGCGTCGCGTAGATGCAGAGTCGAGATCGAGCGTCCCGAGCCTTTCAGCTCGCCGTCTTGTCCTTGCGCAAATGCAATCGCAGGACGGTTGAACCGCTCGCGGATGCGCGCCGCCAGAATGCCGATCACGCCTTGGTGCCAGGTCGGATCGTACAAAGACAAGCCGAACGCATCGCCCGGCTGCATCGTTTCGAGGTGATCGAGTGCGCTGTCGTGCATCGTCGCTTCGATCGTACGGCGCTCGCGGTTGAGGTGATCGAGCTGCGCCGCCAGCGCGTCGGCTTGTGCGTCGTCCGCGCAGATCAAGCATTCGATGCCGATCGACATATCCTGCAGGCGTCCCGCTGCATTGAGCCGCGGACCGAGCACGAAGCCGAGGTCATACGCGCTGGCGCGTGCCGGATCGCGGCCGCCGACGCGTAGCAGCGCAGAGATGCCAGGGCGGCAGCGCCCAGCGCGGATTCGCTGCAGACCTTGTGTGACAAGGCGGCGATTGTTGTCGTCCAGGCGCACGACGTCGGCGACAGTGCCGAGCGCAACGAGATCGAGATACTCGGCGAGATTCGGCTCGGGCCGCGATGGTGGGTGAAACGCGCCGCGCTTCCGCAGCTCCGCGCGAAGCTGCAGCATTGCGTAGAACATCACGCCGACTCCGGCCAAGTGCTTGCTCGGAAACTCGCACGCGACCTGGTTCGGATTGACGATGCACGCCGCGTTGGGTAGACGATCGCCGGGCAGATGATGATCGGTGATGAGCACGGCGATGCCGAGACGATTGGCTTCGTCGACGCCATCGACCGATGCAATACCGTTGTCGACGGTGATGATGAAATCCGGCTTGCGCTCCGCTGCGAGCCGCACGATCTCCGGCGTGAGGCCGTAGCCGTATTCGAAGCGATTCGGCACGACGTAATCGACCTGCGCGCCCATTTGCCGCAATGCCAGCAATCCGACCGCACACGCCGTCGCGCCATCGGAATCGTAATCCGCGACGATCAGCAGCCGCTTGTTCGCCGCGATGGCGTCCGCCAGGATCTCGCCGAGCCGCGTGAGATTGTGCATGCGGTGCGGCGCGGTGAGGTGCGCGAGGGCAGTGTCGAGCTGCGCAAGCTCGGTCACGCCGCGCGCCGCAAGCACGCGTGCGAGCACAGGGTCGAGGCCGCCTGCAATCAGAATGCTGCAGATGTCGAGCGAAAATGCGCGGTCGATGATTTCAGGCATCGCGGCGGGAAAGATTATCGGCGGTCCACGCGGGCCGCCAGGCATGCCAGAATTTCCAGCGGTCGGTGGCATTCAGCGTAAAGCGCAGCGTGTGCGCCTCGTTCGCGATGTGCAAGGCGAGCCGATCTAGTTGTCCGCCCGCAATGGCGTCGAGCAAGGGCGTGATCCATCGCGTGTCCATGCGCTGCAGCTCGGCCTCGTGCGTTGCGCCGGCGTCGGTTGCATCGTCCAGCAGCAACAGATGTTCACCCGGCTTCGCGCTTTGCAGCCACGCCGCCGCATCGTTTGGAACCGGCGCGAGAGGTGTCGACGATGCGATTGCCGATCCGCGTGCGATCGGATGTGTCGCCCAGACGCCGGCGAAGCTCATCGCGATCGCCGGCAGCACACCCCCGCCCCAAAACCACACGCTGTTGATCGGCAGCTCGGCGCTGCTTTCGCGCGATTGATTGACGGCGTGCTCGTGAAACAGCATCTGGATTTCGTTGAACGTGCGGTGCCAGGTCAGTGCGTCTTTGCCGGTCGGCAAGAATTGATCGACGTTGCGCCCGGCGGCGGTGGTAAGCGATTGCGTTTGCAGATCGGGTGCCGGTTCGGCGGTCACGTACCAGCGGTTCGGGGTCAATGCGAAGAACTCTAATCCGTCCGCGTTGAAATGGTTATTGAGCGACTCGACCAGCGCCTGCGCCGCTTGCGCAGTGACGTCGAACAAGCGCGCATCGGCGAGTACGAGCGCATCGCGTTCGGCCCGGAGATGCACTGGATCGGCGCGCAGCCAAAAGCGCTGACCCGGATCGCCGCCATCGGCCAGGCAGGTGATCGGCGCGACCGGCCAGTCGCGCTGGCGCACGACGCCGAAGGCATCGAGCACGGCGGCGTCGATATCGAGATCGATCGTGTCAGGCGTTCCGGCGCGCCGAAGCAGCCGATGCAAGCCAGGCGCTAGAGCGATGGCGTCGCCCAGATCGTCCGGGGTCGCCAATAAGTAAGCGGGGAGAAATAGCTGAAGCGATCGCATGGGAGAGTGTCGCCCGGAGCGCAATGCGCATGCAAGTCGGCATGCGACTACCAGCGGCGGCCGAGTCTAGCACGCTGAGACTCGCTCGCCGGATAGGTGGGTCGAGCGCCGGCGCATCGGAGCGCGGGAAGCGGCGGACTGTGGCACACTTTCGCACCTTGCGGCACGCCTGACCTCCCATTCCGAATTTCCGTGCGACCCTACGAGCTCTTTGTCGGCTTGCGCTACACGCGCGCGAAGCGACGCAATCACTTCATCTCGTTCATCTCAATGGCCTCGATGGTGGGCATCGCCGTCGGCGTGATGGCGCTCATCGTCGTGTTGTCCGTGATGAACGGCTTTCAGAAGGAGCTGCGCACCCGCATCCTCGGTGTGGCTTCGCACATTCAGATTTCCGGGTTCGACGGCCACTTGCCGGCCTGGGAAACGGTCGCCGCCGCCGCGAAGAAAAATCCTGAAGTGCTGGCAGCCGCACCGTATGTCAGCGCGCAGGGGTTGCTGTCGAATCAGCAAAGCGTGCAGGGCGCCTTAGTGCGCGGCATCGTGCCGAAGCTCGAGGATCAAGTCGCCGACATCGGCCAGCACATGAAGAGTGGTGACTTGGCAAATCTGCGTCCCGGCGGATTCGGCATCGTGCTGGGGGTCGATCTCGCACATTCGGTCGGTGCGCGGCTAAGCGAGAAAGTCGTGCTGATCGCGCCGCAGGGGCAGGTCACGCCGGCCGGCATTCTGCCGCGCATCAAACAGTTCACCGTCGTCGGCGTGTTCGAAGTCGGGATGTTCGAATACGACTCCGGCCTGGCGCTGATCGACATGCAGGATGCGCAGAAGCTCTACCAGCTCGGCAACGAGGTGTCCGGCGTTCGCCTGAAACTGAAAGACATGTTCAAGGCGCAGACCGTCGCGCGCGAGCTGACCGACACGATTCCCGGCGATCTCTACATCACCGACTGGACGCGCAGCCACGCGAATTTTTTCCGCGCGGTGCAAATCGAGAAGAACGTGATGTTCATCATTCTCACGTTGATCGTCGCGGTCGCAGCGTTCAATCTGGTGTCCACCCTGGTCATGGCGGTCACCGACAAGCAGCCGGACATCGCGATTCTGCGCACCTTGGGCGCATCGCCGACTTCGATCCTGAAAATCTTCATCGTGCAGGGCACGTTGATCGGCGTAGTCGGCACCGTGATCGGCGTGGTCGGTGGCGTCTTGATTGCGCTCAACGTCAGCGTGCTGGTGCCGGCGATCGAGCGTTTGCTGCGCGTCCAGTTTCTCGCGAAGGACGTCTATTACATCAGCGATCTGCCATCCGATCTGCAACTGCGCGACGTCGTCATCATCGCGCTGATGTCGCTCGTGCTGAGCTTGCTCGCGACGATCTACCCGAGCCTGCGCGCAGCTCGCGTCAACCCGGCAGAAGCGTTGCGCTATGAGTGAAGTCGTCATCAGCGCGCGGCGCGTCAGCAAAATTTTCGAGCAAGGCCCGCACAAGGTTCCGGTGCTGCTCGGCGTCGATCTCGAGATACGCCGCGGCGAGAGCGTGGCAATCGTCGGCGCATCGGGATCGGGTAAAAGCACGCTGTTGCACATCATCGGCGGACTGGATGCGCCCACGGACGGCGAAGTGATGATTCTCGGTCACGACATCGCGTCGGTCAGCGAAGTCGAGAAGAGCCGCATTCGCAACGAAGCGCTCGGCTTCGTATATCAGTTTCATCATCTGCTCGCGGAATTCAGCGCGCAGGAAAACGTCGCGATGCCGTTGCTGATCCGGCGTGCATCGCCGGCGCAGGCGAATGCGCAAGCGGCGGAAATGCTGACGCAGGTTGGATTAGCGCATCGATTGACGCACCGTCCCGGAGAGCTGTCCGGCGGCGAACGTCAGCGCGCTGCGTTGGCGCGCGCGCTGGTCACGCGGCCCGCATGTCTGCTCGCAGACGAGCCGACCGGCAATCTCGATCGACACACCGCAGAAGGCGTGCTGGAGTTGATGCTCGAGCTCAATCGCACGCTGGAAACCAGTCTGATCATCGTCACGCACGACGCGACGATCGCGGCGAAGATGGATATGGTTCTGCGGTTGGACGACGGCGTGCTGCAGGCGGATGTTTCGTAAAACTCAGTACTCGACCGGCACCGGCTCGATGCTGCGCCACAGATACCACGTCGCGACCGTGCGATACGGCGCCCACGGTTTCGCGAGCTTGCGCAGCCGCTTTTCCGTCAGCGGTTTCCCGCGGTT
>JBBRGM010000160.1:0-9079 GCA_038240725.1 Burkholderiales bacterium
TACCGATGCAAACGCTCAACACCAAACGGACGTGCCGTAAGCGTCGATACCTCAAACTGCCGATCGCACAGCGGCTGAGCGATGCCTAGCCACACCAGAAATGTCGACGGCCACATTCGAACGACATCGAAACATTAGTGAATACCGCTGCCTCTTCTTTCAACCCAACCTAAGGAAACCATCATGAGCACCATCACCACCAAAGACGGCACGCAGATCTATTACAACGACTGGGGCACGGGACAGCCCATCGTGTTCAGTCATGGCTGGCCGTTGAGCGCAGATGCGTTCGAAGACCAGATGTTCTATCTCGCCAATCGCGGCTACCGCTGCATCGCGCATGATCGCCGCGGCCATGGCCGCTCGAGCCAGCCGTGGCAGGGCAACGACCTCGACACTTACGCGGATGACTTGGCGGAGCTAGTCGAAAAACTCAATCTTACCGACGCAATCCACGTTGGCCACTCCACCGGTGGCGGCGAAGTCGCGCGCTACATCGGCAGACATGGCACCAAGCGCGTTGCCAAAGCGGTGTTGATCAGCGCGATTCCGCCGCTGATGTTGAAGACGCCGGCCAATCCCGGCGGCCTGCCGATCGAAGTATTCGATCAGATTCGCACCGGCGTCGTCACCGATCGCTCGCAGTTCTGGAAAGAGTTGAGCATGGCGTTCTACAGCTACAACCGGCCTGGCGCGAAGATCTCGGAAGGCGTGCGCGAATCGTTCTGGCTGCAAGGCATGATGGCGGGCTTTCCGGCATCGTACTTTTGCATAAAGGCATTTTCGGAAACCGATCTGACCGAAGATCTGAAGAAGTTCGACGTACCGACTCTGGTCTTGCACGGCGACGACGATCAGATCGTGCCGTACGCAGACTCGGCGCTGCTGTCGTCGAAGATCATCAAAAACGCCAAGCTGAAAATCATTCCCGGTGCACCGCATGGTATGTGCACCACGCTCAAGCATCAGGTGAATGAAGAACTGCTTGCGTTTATCAAGGCGTAAGTGCGGACTCGTGATCGAGCGGTCGTTGAGACTGAGTGCGCGCTGCCGCGTAGAGCGAGCAATGCACGATGCCGCTTCTACCGTCGGCGTGCACCGTCGCAGCGCGAGGGCCGACAGTCGTCTCGCAACGATTCGAGCACGCCGTCGGCAAGTTGCGCCATCTCAAGGGTTTCCTTCGATGACTTACGGATTGCGGAGATCGTCTTCGACATGCGAGCAAACGCATGTCGAAGGAAACGTCATGCACATCTTTCCCTATGCACATCTTTCCTAGATACCTAGCCGCTATGGTCGCCACTGCTCTCATCGCCGCCAGTGCCTCTGCACAGACCGCCAGGGATATTCGCGGCCCGTCGCCGCTGGTCGCCATTGAAAACGAAGCACCGGCCAAGCTGATTGTCGATCCGCCGCTCCCCGAGCAGCTCGCGCGGGGCCTGGCCTTTATCCAATACCGGACGGAGAACCTGCGCGTGGTGCCGGTGTTCGGCAAAGGCGCTCTAAGCGTGTCGCCGCGCATCGGCCATATTCACGTCACCGTCGACGACGCGCGATGGCATTTTGTCGATGCCAGCGGCGAAACGGTGATCGTGGTCGGGCTCGAACCCGGGCCGCACAAGGTGCTGTTCGAGCTGGCCGACCCCACGCACAGAGTAATCACCAGCGAAACGGTGAGGTTCACCGTGCCGAATCTAAAATGAATAAGTAGCAATCAGCTGAGGTCGCCCGGCAATCGGAACCGGCTCGAACACACGCCGGCAATCTCGCAACATCCACCGGAAAGTTTTTTTCGCTAGGAGCGAATCATGATCTTGGGAATGTCGACGGCGAGTTTTACCCTGCTTCACGTGATCATCAGTCTGATCGGTATCGGCGCTGGATTGGTCGTGTTGTTCGGTATGTTCAAATCCAATCGGCTGGAGGGCTGGACCGCAATCTTTCTCGGCACCACGGTGTTGACCAGCGTGACCGGGTTCATGTTTCATTCGGAAAAGATCGGGCCGCCGCACATCGTCGGCGTTATATCGCTTGTGGTGCTGGGGATCGCCCTCGTCGCGCTCTACACGTATCGCCTCGCGGGATCGTGGCGCTGGATCTACGTCGTCACTGCAGTCCTAGCGCTTTATCTCAACGTGTTCGTCGCGGTCGTGCAAACATTTCAGAAGGTGCCATTCTTCAACGCGCTTGCGCCGACACAGTCGGAACCGCCGTTTGCCATCGCGCAAGGGCTCGTGCTGTTGGTCTTTATTGCAGCCGGCTTCTTCGCGGCAAGAGCGTTCCATCCGCAAATGCATACGCGGGTGCTCAGCCCCGCTCGAGCGCGACGTATTTCCGGGTGAAGCGCGACGTAATTTGCAATGAGCGCGACCAAGAGCAGAGGTGCGATGACGACATCGCAATGAGGCCGGCTTCGTTTTTCGATGTGGTCGTCGGCATTGCAGGATTGGGCTTGCGTGGCGCCAGGCGTCTCGCGTATGGGATGTGCCTGCATTGGTCGGTGAGATCCTGCTGGGCATCGCCGCGGTGATGTGGCCGCGGTCATGATCGTCTACATCACGAACTGATCTGTCCTAAATGATATTCGACCATACGGACACTGCCTGATTATCCGAACCTTCAGCGAAGTCCGCAATCGACCCAAACCGGCCCGTGAGCCTTGCGAAGCGGACGTTCAACGTCCAGGTTGAGGCGCCGCCGCTAAGCGGTTGCTGCAAATAATTCAGGCGCTAAGCCTTCAGTTCCCTCCTTAGCTCGTTTAGGAACCGAAAGTCTGTGCCTTGTGCAATGATTTGCTGCGGGGTGCTTTTGATGGCTCCCACGTCGTGCAACCGTAGCGACCAGAAGCGCAATGAATCGACCACGTCAATTTCTCGCCACTTCCCGTACGGAAGCTCACGGAGTCCCTGGAACGTCATGTCATAGTTCCATAACCCTCGATCGGCCATGAATCGCGCGACCCGCTTTGGATCACTGGCGCACAGGTCCACGCCCTTGAGGATCGCTCGCAGCGCCCGTTTGGTAGCCACCGGATACTTGCTGACGAACTCCCTGGTGCTGGCGATCAGGCAGCAAGAGTACTGGGACCAGGGCTTGTCGGTAGTAGTGTTGACCAGCGCATGCCCAATTTTCTTTTTCCGCAGTTCCAGCGATAGGGGTGGACTTACCATGAAGGCATCAATCTTCCCTTGGGTAAACATCGGCACCCACTCGCCAACCGAAATGGGAACCCAGTTGACGTCCTTCTCGGGGTCCAGGCCAACATAGGCCACAAACATGGAAATGAAATTCTTGGTATCGGTGTCTATGCCGATCGTCTTTCCTTTCAGGTCGCGCGTAGAGCGAATGTGGTTGCTCGCGACCAGCTCTACGCAACCGGTATGGGCCGGCGCTAAGATCACAACCGGTGCTCCTGCATCGACAAATCTGATATCAGTCGGCGTGAACGAGTAGGTGACGTCAACCTTGCCGGCGAGAAGATCCTCTGGAGGCCAGAGCTGCATGTCCCTTGGATAGTTGACGTACTGGACGTCTGTAAATCCTTCGGTGTACAGCAGTTCCTGCGCGATGATCTGCGGTGCTATGCAGGTAAGTCCGTCCTCGTGGATTCGCAGCCTGGTCGTCTCTGGCGGCGGCTCCGCGCTTGCAACCGTGACGTCATAGCCCAGCAGCGCTGTGGAGCCCACCAACGCCCCCAACCCCTTCACGAACTTGCGGCGAGGGCGATGCGGAGCGCGTCCGATATCGAGGGGCGCGGCCGGACGAGCTACGAGATCGTCCTGCTTCATGTCGATACCTCCCGTTCTATAGATCCAATGAAGAGGCGACGGACCTATAGCATACGCGATCGTGTGTAAGCATTTGGGCTTACTGTTTGCGTCCCTCGCGCGGTGCAGGTTGGGCGAAACCAGTAGGGTGCCGTCGATCACCCGCCAGCACGGCTTGCGAGCGCTCACGTCAAATTGGCGCACGTACCCGACCGACTGGTCTTGGCCGCTACCCCCGTCGAACGGCCGCTCCTAGCGAGTTGCTTGTACTTCCGGTTTTGGCCGTTCTCTGCCGGTGAGCAAATATCATCTGACACTGCCCGTTAGATCGAATCTTGGTCTATACGAATCACGCGCTCGTCGCAATCGCTGCTCGGCCATCTCCGCCATACGTAGTTGGCACCGTACCGAGAGTCTGCACCGATCCCGAACCCAGCTGGATCACGCGATCGGCCGACGCGATCGTTTCCGGACGATGCGCGATGATGACTCGCGTGATGTTCAGCGCGCGAATCGCGTCATTGACGACGCGCTCTCGCGCAACGTCCGGGTGGCTGGTCGCTTCATCGAGCACGAGAATCTTCGGCTGCTTGTACAGCGCACGCGCTAGCAAAACGCGCAGCTGCTGCCCGCCCGAAAGCGCCGTTCCCATATCGCCGACCAGCGTGTTGTACAACATCAACAAGCGCACGAAATTCTTCGCGTGGGTGCAGGGCATCCTGCAAGGGTTGATACCGCACGAAGTGCTCGTGTGCGGCTTGCCTCTTTCGCCGACGAGGGGAATGAAATTCGAATGGGTCGCCAGCTATCCCATTGCGCCGGACCGTTTTTGCCGCGTTATGCGACAACGAAGCAGGCTTGCTTCAACAAGCGATCGAGCTCTGGCGTACGCACCGCGAGACTGGGCGACGGTTACTGCGGCCCGGTTTCCGGAGCCGTTTTTCAGCTCCGAGTTGGTGCTCGCCGTTTCCATTTGGAGCTACGAAAAGCCCAGAACAATGTAATGAAAACCTGCGGCGTTACGTTGTGACTACGCTGGGACACTTAAGTACTGGCCCCACAAATCCGTTTCAGAGGCGCGCATAAACCAAAATGGTCATGCGTGGTCGTCGATCGTTCGCGCCCGATTTTCGTATGGATTCGGCGCGGCGGCCGATCTCACTCGGCCGCGGGGATCCGAGTCGGCGCTGCAACGTCGAGGTTGCGCTTGCGCCTTGCCTTGTACACCAGCGGCGGACACACCTTCGCATCGTTGTGGATGACCTGGCAGTCGAGGCAATAGAAGCATTCGTCCATGTTGATTGCCCCGCTCGGCTCGATGGCCTGTATCGGGCAGCGCTTTGCGCACAGCTGGCAGGGGCTGCCGCATTCCGGGCGGCGCTTCAACGTCGTGAACCGGCGCAGGCGCAGCCGGCCGCCAATCGCCATCACCGCGCCAAGCGGGCAGAGAAACCGACAAAACGCCCGCTCGACGAACAAGCCGGCGGCGAGAAGCACCAACGCGTAAACCACAAATGGCCAGGCTCGGTCCATTCTCAGCGAGATGACGGTCTTGAACGGCTCGAGCTCAGCCGCGACCGCCATGGTCTCCAGTCCGCGCACAGCGGCGACGGCCAGCACCGCGAGCGACACGTACTTCAAGCGCCACAGCATACGATGAGCCCGGTACGACGGCGACCACTGGGGCAACCTGACGACGCGGGCGAGCTTGGCCAGGAGCTCCTGCAGGGCGCCGAACGGGCACAGCCAGCCGCAGAACACGCCACGGCCCCAAATGACGAAGCTTACGACCACGAACGCCAGCAACACGCACAGCAACGGGTCGGCGAGGAGCACGGCCAAGCCCTTGCCATTGATGAGCCCGCGCAACCACGCAAAAACGTTGATGATGCTTAGCTGAGCCCCCGCGATCCAGCCTATCCACACCAGCGTGAAGAGTAGAAAGCCAATGCGCAACACCTGATAGAGACGCGCGTGGCGCGTCAGCCTGTGCATCCCGATGAGCAGCGATGTGAGCACGAGTAGACCAAAGCCAAGCACGACAATGTTGTGCGCCTGCGCGCGCCAGCTCTCCCGCCAAGGCGCATCGAGCGGCTCCTCGGCAGACGGCTCGGCCGGTGGCATTACGAATCGCGAGGGCAAGGTGTAGCTGAGCTTGAACTCTCGCTTTTGCGCGCCGGAACCGGAGCCGTCGCCCACTACTACCAGCTGCCACGGCGCGAGAATATCGATCCCCTTCTCAGCCGGTATTCGGAAAAGGGCGATCTCGTCGAACGTCGGTGCTCCTTTAGCTGAGACGAACGGCAGATACTGATACTGCTTTGGCTCGCGCTGCAGCACGAATGTGCGTGCACCCTGCTCGATCCGAATCCGATCGAACGTGCCGGTATCGAACACCTTGGTGCCGACAAAGGAGTAGGGGCCCTTCCCCATGAGCATCACGATCAAGTCCCGCGGGCTATACGACGCCACGTGTTCGCCGTAGCGCATGGCGCCGAGAAGATTGCGACCGATCGAAGGGGGATTGACCACGGCCGCATGGAGATCGAGCGCGACATCTTGGCTATCTGTGCCTGTCTTGCCGCCATCGTGAATCTGCATTCGCACCAGTGCACCAGCCGCGACGAGCTCCGACCACGTCTGGGGTTTGAAGCTCGCGATATCGACCATGGCGGCCGACGCGGCGCCAGCCGTAAGTCCACGAGAGTGGGCCACCAAGCGGGCGCTCTGAACAATGGCATGATTGAACGCCCGTGCACTCACGGTCGCCGAGCTGATCCCGTCGATGCCGCCCGGCGTACCCCGGCCGGAGAGCGAAACCGAGGCGCCCGGGTCAAGGCCGGCGTACTGCGCGATGAAACGCGCGAGCGGCGCACTCAGTGAGTTGTACTTGATGATCGGCTCAGCGTGCTCCACGAGGACGACGCCAACGATCTTCCCCTGCAGATCCAGTCCGACCACGAAGTTGAACGGCGCACCGGAGAAGCCGACGACATCCGTCAATTCAGCGCTAGAGAACAGATAGCCGATGCGGCCCCCGGCGCCGTAAACAGTTATGGCTGGCGGCTTTCCAGACAGTGGGCCGGTGGAGGCCGCCTGGGGGAACAGGCGATCGATCGTGTCTTTCTTCAACCAGCTGGGCTGCTCCCCCGCATACACAGACTCGGGGATACCGAGAAGCGCCAGACATACCAGCAAGACGAGCGCCGCGATGGTACAGGAGGGGGAAAGCGCCGCCGAGACAGGGTGCTCGCCAAGCTGAGATGGAGTTGAGGATCTCGCCGTCTTCGTCCCGAGACGGGGCGAGCTCTCGCAGGGGGGGAGACTCACAGGGCGCACGGCCTGTAAGTGCCTCGGCTCGTTGCTTGAGCTGATACGCACGATTCGTCCTGGTCTGATGACAACCGAATGCTAGAGTCCTGTCCCATAAATAACTTGCCGAAAACCTGGCGAGAATCGACGCCATGCTGTGTTACGAGTGCGGGCCGTGGTTCCCTGCCACTGTCCCGCACTCGCGCCTTGCTTGGCGTCGATTTCGCAGGTTTTCCACCCGCAGTCGGTGTCGATAAACATCGGCTCAGCCAAGCGCCCCGGTCTGCAGCATTTCCACAAGATATTTATGGGACAGGACACTAGCCAACGAGGTGAGCACGGAGCGCGTCGGTGACACGGACATCAAATGTGGGCCCGGAGGCCGTCACGAGCAGCACCGCGAGACCGCGCGCCTGCGCCAACGCGTACCCTCGCTCCGGTCCGAGGACGACCAGCGCCGTCGCCCATGCGTCGGCTTCCATGGTCGTATCAGCTATCACGCTCACCGCGATGGGCGGATGTTCGACCGGTCGCGCCGTCTTGGGATCGATAATATGCGGATAGTGCCGTCCATCCTGCTCGAAGAAGTCTTCGCTGGTGCCGGAGGTGGCAATCGCCCGGTTTTCAAGCGCGACGATCTCTCCAACGACGTGTCGACCCTCCACCGGGCGCTCGATGCCGACCCGCCACGCTCTCCCCGCCGCCGTGGTCCCCCTGGCCCGGAGCTCTCCACCGATTTCCACCAGATAGTCGTGAACACCCTCGCGATCCAGGATCATGGCCACGCGATCGACACCGTACCCCTTGGCAATTCCGCTCAAGTCGACTTGGATGCGACTGTCTCTCTTGCGGATCGCACCGGCGGCTGGGTCAGCTTGCACGTGCTGGTAGCCGACGCTTTCCCGAACCCGCTCGATCACGGCGTCATTCGGAACTTGTCGGGTACGGTACTGCGGACCGAATCCCCAGAGATCGACCAATGGTCCGACGGTGACATCGAACACACCCTGAGTCGAGGTGCTGATCAGCGATGCGCTATCGAGCACCTCGAGCAGGCCGCGTGAGGCAGGCGCCCAATGGAGATCTTGTCGCCTGTTGAATTCCGACAGCTCCGACCGAGGGTCGTAGGTGGACATCGCCCGATTGATCGCGGCCAGCTCGGCCTCGATAAGCTCCGCGAGCCGCGTCCGCACAGCATCGTCGATCGGCGCCGCCAACTCCACGGTGTACCTCGTGCCCATGGTAAGGCCGCGAATCGTTGCGTGAGCCTGCCGAGCGCATGCTGCTACAGAGCCCACTGCCAGTAATGTGATGAACGTGCGACGTTTCATGCACCCATCCTCAGGCCCGCTGTTTCCGTGACAATCTATGTGCGGTGTGCCGACGGCGTTTGCCAGTCTTCGGAAGCTAGGCAGTTTGCCGTATTTCAAACTATGGGAAGTATAAACGGGATTTTGTTGTGGCCGTCCTTTGCCCTGGAGCGCCTCGAACAGATAGGCCGACGATGCGCTCATCTATCGCTTCGACAAGCCGCAGCCCGATGGGCGCACCCAGTTGCGGCATACGCCCCTGGAGCTGACCGAGCGCCTGGCGCTGATGCCGCCCCGCGCATTCACCGCCACGGCTGTCACGCGGTGCCGGATGACAGCTTTCGGGCGTGGAGTTCGGACCACTCAATGTCGCAAAGTGGCCCTCTCTGACGGTGAGCAAACATCTAGGGAAGCTCTGAACAAGTCTTGCGTGCGCGACCGGGGTGATTTGGGGCGAGGGCAGGAGGGCGAGGACGCCGTGTAGCCCGCCAACACCAGGAGGAGCCCACGCGGCCGGCGGCCCAAAACACCCCGGTCCCTCTATAGAGACGACGGATTATTGGGTTGCGTCAGGTGCAGCGTCTACAACGTTGCGCTCCACGCCAAGGTACCTACCATGGCTTCGCCGCGACGCCACGCATCCAACTGCACCAGACGCCACCCGCCTCGCAAGACTTGTTCAGAGCTTCC